>NZ_DEPM01000224.1:0-5684 GCF_002358775.1 Martelella sp. UBA3392 | reverse complement strand
ACCCCTCTCTGCCCCTGTCGGGGCATCTCCCCCTCAAGGGGGGAGATTGTCGGGAGTGTGTGGCGATGTCATTTTAACAAAACCACCACCGCATTCCTTCGCCACCCAAACACGGAGACCCGATGAAACCGCTTGAGCCTATCAGCCCGAAGCTCAGATTGTCGCTTGGCATCCTGTTCTTCGTGATCTTCTTTGCCGGCTGGTCGTTCGCGACCTTTGGCGGTTTCGTATCGAAGACGTTTCTGGCCGATCCGATCACCATGATTAAGGACGGCTGGTGGCTGTTGTCGAAGCGCGGCTTTCTCGGCGATATCGGCATCACCGTCTGGCGCGTCGTCGGCGGCTTCGTGCTGGCCTCGATCATCGCGGTGCCCGTCGGCATCGCCATGGGGGCCTACAAGCCGATCGAGGCGCTGCTCGAGCCATTCGTCTCGTTTGCCCGCTACCTGCCGGCCTCGGCCTTCGTGCCGCTTCTGATCCTGTGGGCCGGCATTGGCGAGATGCAGAAACTGCTGGTGATCTTCATCGGCGCGGTGTTCCAGATCATCCTGATGGTCGCGGTCTATGTCGCCAATACCAGACGCGATCTGGTCGAGGCCGCCTATACGCTGGGCGCTTCCGACAGGGGCATCGTTCGGCGGGTGCTGCTGCCTGCTTCGGCCCCCGATATCGCCGAGACGCTGCGGCTCGTGCTCGGCTGGGCCTGGACCTACGTCATCGTCGCCGAGCTGATCGGCGCCTCGTCCGGCATCGGCTACATGATCATCAATTCGCAGGCGCTGATGGCGACCGGGCAGATCATCTTCGGCATCATCGTCATCGGCGTGATCGGCCTTATCTCGGACTTTGCCTTCAAGCTGGCGAACCGCCATCTCTTCGCCTGGAGGTTCGCATGAGCGCGCCGGAACTCGAAGTCAAAGGCGTGTCGCGGGTCTTTCCCGGGCGGCGGGGCGCGAAGCCGGTGCAGGCGCTGTCGCCGACGGACCTGACGCTTGAAAAGAATGATTTCGTCACCATTCTGGGTCCTTCCGGCTGTGGCAAGTCGACGCTGTTGCGCATCGTCGCCGGTCTCGACAGGCCGACCACCGGGTCCGTCTATCTGGAAGGCAGGGAGATCAGGGGGCCGGGCGCCGATCGCGGCATGGTGTTCCAGTCCTATACGCTGTTTCCATGGCTGACGATTCGCGAGAATGTTGGTTTCGGCCTGCGCGAAAAGGGCATGAAGGCATCGGCCATCAAGGAGACGGTCGATCTCTATCTTGACCGCGTCGGCCTTTCCGCCTTTGCCGATCACTGGCCGAAACAGCTTTCCGGCGGCATGCAGCAGCGGACCGCGATCGCCCGTGCGCTCGCCAATGACCCGAAGATCCTGCTTCTCGACGAGCCCTTCGGCGCGCTCGACAACCAGACGCGCGGGCTGATGCAGGAACTTCTGCTCGGCATCTGGGAGCGGGAGAAGAAGACGGTGATCTTCGTCACCCACGATATCGAGGAGGCGGTGTTCATGGCCTCGCGTGTCGTCACCATGTCGGCGCGGCCGGGAAGGATCTCGTCGGTAACGCCCGTTGATTTCGCCCACCCGCGCGACTATCGCCTCAAGGCCGATCCGGAATTCGCCAAGCTCAGGATGCAGCTCACCGAGGAAATCCGCGCCGAGGTGATTGCCGCGGCGAGCCGGGGCTGAGAATGGCCGAGGAAAGCCGTCCGCTGGCGCTGCATGCCCGCATCGAACGTGAGGTCGAGGATCGTATCCTCTCCGGCGAATGGCCGCCCGGCACTCGCATCCCCTTCGAGCACGAGTTGACGGCGCATTACGGCTGCTCGCGCATGACGGTGAACAAGGCGCTGTCGCAACTCGTGAAGAAGGGCCTGATCGAGCGCCGGCGCAAATCGGGCTCCTATGTCCGCCAGCCCGAAGTGCTCTCCGCCGTCATGGAGATCCACCAGCTCGAGCGCGAGGTGCGGGCGCTCGGCCTTGCCTATGCCTTTCGGCTGATCGAGGCCACGGAGCGCAGCGCGGGCGAGGCCGATCGCAAGCGGCTCCTGCTGTCCGCTCCGGCGGCGGTGATGCATATACGCGGCATCCACAGCGCCGGCAGCCGCCCCTTCTGTCTCGAAGATCGGCTGATCAGCCTTGCGGAAGTGCCGCAGGCGCGGGAGGCCGATTTTTCGAAGTATCCGCCAGGCTCCTGGCTCCTGGAACAGGTGCCGTGGAGCGCCGCCGAACATCGCATCAATGCCGTCGGCGCGGGTCGCGCCGAGGCCGAGCTGCTCGATCTGCGCGAAGGCGCGCCCTGCCTGGTGATTGCCCGGCGGACATGGAATGCCAGCGGGTCGATCACCCAGGTCAACCTTACCTATCCCGGCGACATGCACACGCTCGTCGCCGAGTTTTCGCCATCGGGCAGGGCGGGGTAGCGCCCGATCGGGGACGCGTTGAGCCGCTCTCAGTGCGCGGACGACATGTCGCCCAGCACGGTCTTGTCGGCGACCGTGGAATCCGGGTTGAGCGTATAGACCATGGGAACGCCGGTCGCGAGGTTGAGCTTCAGGATTTCCTCCTTGCTCATCCTGTCGAGGATCATGATCAGCGCGCGCAGCGAATTGCCGTGGGCCGCGACCAGCACCTTTTCGCCCCTGAGCACGCGCGGCAGGATGTCGGTCAGGTAATAGGGCCATACCCGCGCGCCGGTGTCCTTCAGGCTCTCGCCGCCGGGCGGCGGCACGTCATAGGACCGGCGCCAGATATGGACCTGTTCCTCGCCCCATTTCTTGCGGGCGTCATCCTTGTTGAGGCCGGCGAGATCGCCATAGTCGCGCTCGTTGATCGCCTCGTCCTTGATGGTCTCAAGGTCGGATTGTCCGATCTCGTCGAGAATGATCTGGCAGGTGTTCTGGGCGCGGATGAGGTTCGAGGTGAAGGCGATGTCAAACTTGATACCGGTTTCGGCCAGCGCCTTGGCGCCGGCAAGGGCCTCGGCCCTGCCCTGATCGGTGAGATCGGGATCCTTCCAGCCGGTGAAAAGGTTCTTCAGGTTCCATTCGCTTTGGCCGTGACGGACCAGAACCAGCGTTCCGCTCATAAGATCAAATCCTTCGTTGCTATTTGGAAAGCCCGAGCACGTCGAGCATGGAATAAAGTCCGGGTTTCTGGTCGCGCGCCCAAAGTGCTGCCGCGACCGCGCCGCGGGCGAAGATGCTGCGGTCGGTGGCCTTGTGCGACAGGCTCACGGTCTCGCCCTCGCCTGCCAGCAGCACGGAATGCTCGCCGACCACCGAGCCGCCGCGCAGCGTGGCAAAGCCGATTGTGCCTTCCTCGCGCGCGCCGGTATGGCCGTCGCGCACCTTCACGGCCTTGTCCTTCAGCGAGACGCCGCGCCCCTCGGCGGCGGCCTCGCCCAGAAGCAGCGCGGTGCCGGACGGCGCGTCGACCTTGTGGCGGTGGTGCATTTCCAGCACCTCGATATCCCAGCCCCTGGCCGACAAGGCTGCGGCAGCCTCTTTCACCAGAACCCCGAGAAGATTGACGCCGAGGCTCATATTGCCGGATTTGACGATCCGGGCGTGGCGGCTTGCCGCCTTCACCTTTGCCTCGTCCTCCTCCGACATGCCGGTGGTGCCGATGACATGGACGATGCGCGCCTGGGCGGCCAGCTCCGCATATTCGACGGAGGCGGCGGGCACGGTAAAGTCGAGCACGCCGTCGGCATTGACAAACGCCTTCAGCGGATCGTCGGTGATCGCAACGCCAAGTTCGCCCACGCCGGCAAGAACGCCCGCATCCTTGCCAAGCGCCGGACTGTCGGGCCGGTCGATCGCGGCGTGCAGAACGGCGCCTTCGGTTTCGCAGATGACGCGGATGAGGGTCTGGCCCATCCGTCCGCTGGCGCCCACGACGACAAGCTTCATTGCCGGAGAATTCATACGTCTTCCTGGTATTTGCGTTTTACGGCGACCCCGCCGCAGGTGAATGCTGTGGGGCAGGCAGACCTTATTGCAAGCTTTCCGTGAAAGAAAGATCGGCAGAGGGGAAATCGGTCTGATTGCTTTGCCTGCGCCTATACCCGCCAGCGGCGGCCGTCGAGGGCGAGGCCGAAGCGGGTGGGGGTGCGGGCGAAGCTGGAAAGGCCGGCAAGCGCTGCGAGCGGATGGGTCACGACATAGGTCGGGATCGCTTCCAGAAGCTTGGTGTGCGGGGCCTTGTCCTCGAAGGCGGCGCGGAATTCCGGCTTTTTCAGCGCCGGCAGGATTTTCTGCGAGATGCCGCCGGCGAGATAGACGCCGCCGCGCGCCATGAACACCATCGCCATGTCGCCGGCAAGGCGGCCGAGATAGGTGGCAAACAGGGCGAGCGTCTCCACCGCTTGGCGGTCGGTGCCGTCAAGCCCGTGCTGGCTGACATCCTTTGGCTCATACGGTTTCGGCGCGATGCCGTCGGCGGCGCAGATGGCGTTATAGAGGTTCACCATGCCGCGGCCGCACAGGATCTGCTCGGCCGCCACCCGGCCCTCGATCGTCTTGATATGGGGGAAAACCTCGTAGTCGCGCGGGGTGCGCGGACCGACATCGATATGGCCGCCTTCGCCGGGAACCGGTATCCAGCGCTCCTCGGCATGAACGAGGCCCGCGACCCCGAGCCCGGTGCCGGGGCCGAGCACGACCCGCGAGGCCAGCATCTTGTCCGGCCGGTCGCCGATCGGCTCGCGAAACTCGTCCGGCATGTTGGCGATCGCCAGCGCCTGGGCCTCGAAATCATTGATGACGATCACGTCAACGAGGCCCAGATGGGCGATCATGTCGCGCGGCTTCACCACCCAGTCGCAATTGGTCAGCGGAATTTCATCGCCCCGGATCGGGCCGGCGACGGCCAGGATCGCGCTTCTCGGCTGCAGCGAGGACTTGTCCATCACCGCCGCCTGGATCGCGTCGCCGATCGTGGCGAAATCGGCGGTGTGGACGATCGGGAAGTCGCGCGGCTCGGCATAGGGATCGACCACCAACGAAAACCGGGCGTTGGTGCCGCCGATATCGCCGATCAGGATGGGGAAGGCTAGCGGTTGGTCGAGCGGAATTCTGGCCATGGTGTTTCCCGTTATGTGAGGCGTTGCGCCTGTGCTTCTTTGCAATCCCGGACGGCGAGCCGTTATCGACCTCGACTGAGAGGCCCGGCTTTTCGGATTTCCTACATCAGTTCAAATCGGTTTGGAAGGGTCGGTTCACCCTCTCGGCCTTTGTGTCGGTACGGGGCCGATCTCGGGCCATGGCGCGAGCGGTGGCAGCGGGATTGCCGGCGTCAGCGCGGCCTGCGGCAGTTCGGCAGGCGCGGGCGCATCGAGCACGGCCGTGCATGCGGCCGGCAGGTCGGAACTGATGGTGTAGCTCGGCCGGGTCGGTTTCGGCGGCGGCTTTGCGGGCTTCTCGGGCGGTTTTTCAGGCTTTGCGGGCGCCCAGGGTTCGTCGGAAAGCCACCAGGCGAGGTTCGCGCCGCAGCCGTCATCGGCCATGTCCACACGGTTCTGCGGGTCGCAGTCGGGCGAGCCGGGGCGGCAGAACAGGCGGATGTGGAAGTGGTAGTGATGGCCGTAATAGGGCCGCACCTTGGCCAGGTTTGTGCGGTCGCCCTTCCAGTCGTCGCAGAGCGCCTTCTTGATGCCGGGGTGGACGAAGATGCGCTGCACCTCCGG
>NZ_DEPM01000101.1:0-3414 GCF_002358775.1 Martelella sp. UBA3392 | reverse complement strand
GGTCTCGATTGCCTTCGATGAGGAGGCCAATGGCGAGGTTGTTCGCCTGACCCATGAAATCTGGATGCGGATGCGGTCGGATCTGGCGCCGGGGATGCGGCTCACGCGCGGCGGGCGGGCGTTCAGGATCAATGGCTGGCGCGATCCCGACGAGACTGGGCGCTATCTGGTCTGCCGATGCGAGGAGATCGAGCCATGAGTTCACCCGAAAACGAGCTTCTAGCGGCGATCCATGCGGCGCTCTCCGGCGATGGCGAACTGACGGGGCTGATCGGCGCGGATGCGATCTTCGACCGGTTGCTGAGCCGGCCGCGACTGCCCGCCATCGTATTCGGAGAATGCGTCACCACCGATGTTTCAACGGTGGATGGCAAGCTTTTCGAGCATGCGCTGACGATCGAGATCTGGTCGGAGGCGCATGGGCGCAAGGCATTGCAGCAGATCGAGGCGCGGGTGAGGGCGCTGCTCGACGATCAGGCGCTGTCGCTCTCCGGTGCGACGCTCGTCAATCTTGCGCATCGTTCGACCAGGGTGAAGCGGGTGACGCGGACCGGCTATTTCCTCGCCGAAATGCGCTTTCGCGCGGCGACCGAACCGGCGTGAGCCGCTGATTTCCAGACAGATAACGGAGAGTTCCATGACTGCCCAGAAAGGCAAGGACCTGCTTTTGAAGCTGCATAATGGCAGCACCTATGAAACCGTCGCCGGCCTCAGGTCGCGGCGGCTGGCGTTCAACGCCGAGACAGTGGACATCACCGATTCCGAAAGCGCCGGTCGCTGGCGCGAGTTGCTTGGCGGCGCAGGTGTGCAACGGGCGTCGATGACGGCCTCCGGCATCTTCAAGGATCAGGCATCCGACGAGACGGTGCGCGCGGCGTTTTTCTCCGCCGCGCTGGTGGAGGCGCAGATCGTGATCCCGGGGTTCGGTATCGTTGCCGGGCCGTTCCAGATCTCCGCGCTCGAATATAACGGCCAGCACAATGGCGAGGTCCAGTTCGAGATTGCGCTGGAATCGGGCGGCGCCGTGAGCTTCGGAGCGGCGGTATGAGCCGCGGCGGCGGAAGGGCGAACCGCCATCGCGGCGAGGTGGAGGCGGTGTTCGATGGTGAGCGGCGGATTCTCTGCCTGACGCTCGGGGCGCTCGCGGAGCTGGAAACCGCGTTTGCTGCCGCCGGTCTGGCCGACCTCGGCAGCCGGCTTTCGTCGGGCGGGCTGAAGGCGCGCGATCTGATCGCGATCATCGGCGCCGGACTGCGCGGCGGTGGCAATGCGATCGATGACGAAGAGGTGGCCGCCATGGGTATGGAAGGCGGCGTCGCGGCCTATGCAAGCCTTGTCGGCGAACTCCTGACAGTGACGTTTACGGGAGGGGAGGCCTCGAAGGAGGCGGACCCTTCCTAGCCGCAGCGGCAGAGCCCCAACCTCCCGTCGCCGAACCGTTCCCCTGGCGGGCGGCGATCCATACCGGGCTCTGTACGCTGCGGCTTCCCCCGGCGACGTTCTGGGCGCTGTCGCCGATGGAGTTCGCGGCGATGGCGGGCGCGTTCGCGCCGGCCGAGGGCTATCCGACGCGGGCGGCCCTCGACGTTCTGATGACCCGCTTTCCCGACAGATGAGGACGTTTCATGGACATTGAAGAGACGAGTATCGACGGCGCTCGAGAGAGCGCCAGCGCGCTCTACGACGTGCTGCTCGATCTGGAAACGCAATCCGACCGGTTTGCGGGCGCGCTGACCACGGCGCTGAAGGATGCGACGCTTGGCGGCAAGGGGCTGCAGACGGTGCTGGGCGACCTCGGGCGTCGGCTGAACGATCTGGCGCTGAATGCGGCGCTGAAGCCACTGGAAGGCGTGATCTCGAGCCAGATCGGGTCGCTGACAGGCGGGCTGGTGGAGGCCGTGGCCCATGCCAAGGGCGGCGTGCCGGGCAGGATCACGCCGTTTGCCGCCGGCGGCATCGTTTCGACGCCGACCTATTTCGGAATGAATGGCGGCCTGGGGCTGATGGGCGAGGCCGGCAGCGAGGCGATCCTGCCGCTGAAGCGCGGGGCCGACGGCTCGCTCGGTGTTGCGGCCGGAAGCGGTGGCGGGGCGCGGATCGTCTTCAACGTCTCGACGCCGGATGCGGAGAGCTTCCGCAAGAGCGAGGGACAGGTCTCGGCGATGCTGGCGCGGGCGGTGCGCTCCGGCCAGCGCAATATCTGAGGAGGCCGCGATGAGCACGAGTTTTCATGAGGTGCGGTTTCCGCTGCGTTTGTCACTCTCGGTAAGCGGCGGGCCGGTGCGGCGCACCGATATCGTCAACCTCTCCAACGGCCACGAATCGCGCAATCAGCGATGGCGGGATTCACGTCGATCGTACGACGCGGGCTCGGCAGTACGTTCGGTGGCCGATCTTTATGAGTTGATGGCGTTTTTTGAGGCGCGCGGCGGCCAGCTTTACGGGTTCCGGTTTCGCGATCCGGTCGATTTCAAATCCTGCGGGCCGCTTGCCGAGCCGGCAGCCGGCGATCAGTGGATTGCGACCGGGGACGGAACCAAGAAAAGCTTTCAATTGATCAAGACCTACGGCGACGGCGCGGCGTCCTGGACCCGGACGATCCAGAAGCCGGTGGCCGACAGCGTGAAGGTTTCGGTGGATGGCGTTGCCGCATCCGGATTTTCCGTCGATGCGGCGAGCGGGATTGTGACGTTTGCGGCTCCACCCGCGAACGGCGCCGCGATTTTCGCGGGCTATGAATTTGATGTGCCGGTGCGCTTCGATATCGATCGCATCGACATCAACATGAAGGCGTTCAATGCAGGGAGCGTGCCGTCGGTGCCGCTGGTGGAGGTGAAGCCATGAGGGACATTGAAGCGGGCCTTCTGGCCCACCTTTCCGAAGATGCGACCACGGTGTGTTCCTGCTGGCGGGTGGTGCTGAAGGATGGCACGGTCATGGGCTTTACCGAACATGATCACGATCTCCACTTCGCATCCACGACCTTTCTGGCGGCGAGCGGGTTTGCGGCGACGAACCTCGAGACGGAGGAGGGGCTTGCGGCCAGCACCAGCGAGGTGGCGGGCGGGTTCTCCAGCGCGGCGATAACCGAGGAAGCGCTGGCGGCCGGGCAGTATGACGGGGCGCGGGTGGAGGCCTATCTGGTCAATTGGCGCAACCCCTCCGAGCACCAGCGGATGTATGTGCACGAAATCGGCGAGGTGACCCGTGAGGGCGGCGGCTTTACGGCGGAGTTGCGGTCTGTGACGCACCGCCTGTCCCAGCCGCAGGGGCGCAGCTTCTCGCGCCGTTGTGATGCGGCGTTGGGAGACGGAAAATGCGGGTTTAACCTGGCCACGCCGGGGTTCACGGCGACCGGGACCGTTGTCGCGGTCGATAGCGATGCGCAACTGACGGTATCGGTCGGCGGAGAAT
>NZ_DEPM01000027.1:0-10428 GCF_002358775.1 Martelella sp. UBA3392 | reverse complement strand
AAAAAATCCCTGCGGCTGATCTCGCCCACCATGCATCCTCCCTTGTTGCTGCGTCGTTCATAGGCGAGGAAGGCGCCGGGCGCATCCCCTGCCGCCGTCGCGTTTCGTCAGCCGGAAAGCTGCGCCCTACCCTGCATTGCGCGCCGGCACCTGGCCGAGGGAGGTATAGGTCATCACCGTCTCGCCATCCTGGTTGGTCATCGTCACTTTGGTGCGGATACGGCCATATTCCGGGCGTTTCTCATGCCTTGAGGTTTCCACGACCTCTCGGGTTACGGTCAGCTGATCGCCGGGCTTCACCGGCCTGCGCCAGCGCAACTCGTCGATGCCGAGGCCGACCATCGGGGTCTCGCCATATCCGCCCGCCTCTACGAACAGGCGCATGGTAAGGGCAGCAAGCTGCCAGCCGCTGGCGATCAGCGAACCGAACCGGCCCTTGGCCGCGGCTTCCGGATCGGTGTGCATCGGCTGCGGATCATATTCGCCGGCAAAACGGATGATATCGGCCTCCGACAGGGTAATGGTCTTGCTGGTCCAGGTCTCGCCGACCTCGAAATCCTCGAAATAGCGCCGCATGGGGTTCTCCTTTTTTTCGATGATGTTCTAGATAGCCTCGCGACGCCAGGCAAAACAGCGCGACCCTCATTTCGGCAGACGAAATGCGGCAGCGGCCCGATTGCGGCCCGGACGGTTGCGGCTACAGTCGCTGCTGCCGACTGAGGGAGGAAATCATGGACGCGCTGGAAATCTATATCGACGGGAACTGGGTGAAGCCTGACGGCGCGCGCGAGATGGCGATCATCAATCCGGCCGACGAGCGCCAGATCGGCCGTGTGGCGCTCGGCTCCGCCGCCGATGTCGATCGCGCCGTTGCCGCCGCGCGCCGCGCCTTCGACGCCTGGTCCACGACCACCCGCGCGGAACGGCTGGAAGCGTTGCGCCGCATCGTCGATGGTTTTCGGGCGCGGCGGCCGGAACTCGCCCGGCTGATGACGATGGAAATGGGCGTGCCGATTACCTTCTCCACCGAGCGGCAGGCGACGGTGGCGCTGTTCCACTTCGAGGAGGCGATCCGGGTTCTGGAGACCTATGAGTTCGAACGACCCGAGCCGACCGGCATCATTAGGCGCGAGCCGATCGGGGTCTGCGGCATGATCACGCCGTGGAACTGGCCGCTGAACCAGATGGCCTCCAAGATCGCGCCCGCGCTCGCCACCGGCTGCACCATGGTGCTGAAGCCGAGCGAGATCGCGCCGCTGAGCGCAAGGGCGCTCGCCGAGATCATCGATGCGGCCGGGTTGCCCGCCGGCGTCTTCAATCTCGTCCAGGGCGACGGACCGACCGTCGGCGAGGCGATCGCAAGCCATCCGGAGGTCGACATGGTCTCGATCACCGGTTCGGCGGGCGCGGGCATCCGCGTCGCGAAACTTGCCGCCGACACGATCAAGCGCGTGGCGCAGGAACTCGGCGGCAAATCCGCAAACATCATCCTGCCGGATGCCGATATGGCAAAGGCCGTCGCCGCCGGCGTCCATGCCTGCAACACCAATGCCGGCCAGAACTGCCAGTCGCCGACCCGCATGCTGGTGCCGCGCGTAAACCGCGACGAGGCGATCGCGGCCGCCCGCGGCGCGATCGATACGATCGTGCTTGGCGATCCGATGGATCCGAAGACCACGATGGGCCCGCTGGTGAGCCAATCCCAGTTCGACAAGGTGCAGGCGCTGATCGCCTCCGGCATCGACGAGGGCGCGACGCTGGTCGCCGGCGGACCTGGCCGCCCGGCCGCCGCCAATGCCGGCTATTTCGTGCGCCCGACGGTGTTCGCCGACGTGACGCCCGACATGCGGATCGCGCGCGAGGAGATTTTCGGCCCGGTGCTGTCGATGATGTTCTATGACAGCGAGGACGAGGCGGTCGCGATCGCCAACGACACGCCCTTCGGCCTCGCCGGCTTCGTGCAGTCGCCCGATCCCGAACGCGCGCGCAAGATCGCCAACCGCATCCGCGCCGGACGGGTCTACTACAATGGCGCGCCGTTCGACCGGTCGCTGCCCTTCGGCGGCTACAAACAATCCGGCAATGGTCGCGAATTCGGCCTTGCCGGCTTCGAGGAATATCTGGAAACCAAGGCGCTGGTCGGCTTTACGGCCTGACCGACGCGCTAACGCGGAGGACAACATGCAGCCCGAAACCGAACGACGCCTGATGGAGATGCTGGAGCGCGAGGAACTTTTCGATCTGGTGCGGCGGGAACGTTTCGCCCGTGATCAGGGGCGGTTCGACGTGATGCGCGAATGCTTTCACGACGACGCCTATGTGCGCACCAGCTGGTATGACGGCAAGGGCGGGGCCGCCTATGTCGATTCCACCCGCGCCTTCATGCAGAAGGTGCGCGGCGGCAAGCACTGGGTGTTTCCGGCCTATGCCCGCATCAACGGCGACAGGGCGACCGTGGAAAGCCCGGCCATGATCTTCAACCGCGCGAAGCTTGAGGACATCGCGGTCGACTTTCACGTCTTCTGCCGCTTCTTCTCGCGCTGCGTGCGCGAGGACGGGCGCTGGAAGATCATGAGTTTCGAAGTCCTGTTCGAGCGCGACGTGATGAGCGCGCTCAACCCGCGCGAGGCGCTGCCGATCGACTGGGACAGACTGGAAAGCTTTCGCCCGAGCTACTGTTTCCTGTCCTATCTCCAGGGGAGCCGCGGCATCACCGTCAACCAGAACCTGCTCGGCGACGACCGCCCTGAAGAGCTGGCCGCCTTCCATGAGGGCGAGGAGGCGTGGTTGAGAGGCGCCTGACGCGGCGTTCCTTCGCGGCCGCGTTGTCGGCCTGTTTTCATGCCGCCATGCCCATGGCGGCATTTTTGATGCTTGATCATGTCGCTTTCAGACATGAATCGGCTTTCTCCCAAGCGGATGATGCAGGTTCGTGGCAAAGCCTGGGAGGAAGACATGGCAAGTGCATCGAACCGCGGCGTGATATTTCAGGGCGCCGGCAAAGTGACTGTCGAAACGATCGATTTTCCGAAACTGGCGCTGGGAGAACGCCGGTGTGATCACGGCGTGATCCTGAAGATCCTGACCACCAATATCTGCGGTTCCGACCAGCACATGGTGCGCGGCCGCACCACCGCGCCGCAGGGTCTCGTGCTCGGCCATGAGATCACCGGGCAAGTGATCGAATGCGGGCGCGATGTCGAATTCATTTGCGTTGGCGATGTCGTTTCCGTGCCGTTCAACATTGCCTGCGGGCGCTGCCGCAATTGCAAGGAGGGCAAGACCGGCATCTGCCTCAACGTCAACCCGTCGCGCCCGGGTGCTGCCTATGGTTATGTCGATATGGGCGGCTGGGTCGGCGGGCAGGCCGAATATGTCATGGTGCCCTATGCCGATTTCAACCTGCTGAAATTCCCCGACCGCGAACAGGCGATGGAGAAGATCACAGATCTGACGCTGCTGTCCGATATCTTCCCCACCGGCTTCCATGGCTGCGTGACGGCGGGTGTCGGGCCCGGCTCGATCGTCTATATCGCCGGTGCCGGGCCGGTCGGCCTTGCCGCCGCAGCCTCCGCGAGGCTTCTGGGAGCTGCCTGCGTCATCGTCGGCGACATGATCCCTGAGCGGCTGCGGCAGGCGAAAAGCTTCGGCTGCGAGGCCATCGACCTCAGGCAGGACGCGACGCTGGGAGACATGGTGGCCGAGATCACCGGCACGCCGGAGGTGGATGCCTTTGTCGACTGCGTCGGCTTCGAGGCCCATGGCTGCGGCCATGATCACAGCCACGAACAGCCGGCGACCGTGCTGAACTCGGCCATGGACCTGACCCGCGCCGGCGGTCAGATCGGGATTCCGGGTCTTTACGTGACCGAAGATCCCGGCGCTGCGGACAAGGCGGCGCAGAAGGGCGCGCTCAGCCTGCGGTTCGGCCTTGGCTGGGCCAAGTCGCATTCCTTCCACACCGGCCAGTGCCCGGTGATGCGCTATAACCGCGCGCTGATGCAGGCAATCCTGTATGGCCGGGTGGATATCGCCAAGGCGGTGAATGTCGAACTCATCACCCTCGACGATGCCCCGCGCGGCTATGCCGATTTCGATGGCGGGGCGGCGAAGAAATTCGTCATCGATCCGCATGGCATGGTCGCCGCCTGAAAACGGGCGGAGACCGGCTCACCCGATCGGAACCAGCGGCGCCGACATCTCGGAGGTCTTTTCCGCGGCCTTGCAGATGTCGGCGATCACGCAGGCCGGACAGTCCGGCTTGCGGGCCTTGCAGACATAGCGGCCGTGCAGGATCAGCCAGTGGTGGGCGTGGAACAGGTATTCGTCCGGGATCACCCGTTCCAGCTTCGCCTCGACCTCGTCCGGCGTCTTGCCGGGCGCGAGGCCGATGCGGTTGGCGATGCGGAAGATATGGGTGTCGACGGCGATGGTCGCGTGGCCGAACGCCATCGACATCACCACATTGGCGGTCTTGCGGCCGACGCCGGGCAGCGTCACGAGTTCCTCGCGGGTCCTCGGCACCTCGCCGCCGAAATCGTCGATCAGCTTGCGGCTCATCGCGATCACGTTCTTGGCCTTGTTGCGGTAAAGTCCGATCGTCTTGATATGCGAGATCAGCCGTTCCTCGCCCAGCTCCAGCATCTGTTGCGGCGTCTCGACCTCGGCAAACAGCGCGCGGGTCGCCTTGTTGACGCCGACATCGGTGGCCTGGGCGGAAAGTGCCACGGCCACCAGCAGGGTGAACGGGTTGGTGTGCTCGAGCTCGCCCTTCGGCTCCGGCCGCTGAATTTCGAAGCGGCGAAAAATCTCGCGGATCTCCGCCTCGCTATAGGCGCTCGGCCGCGCGCGATTTGACTTTTTGCGCCTTTGAGTGCTGACTGTGGTTCTGGTTTTTGTCATTTTTTCAATCTGGCTCGACGCGCAATGACCGAAGCGCTTGATGACAGGCCGGTCTTTTCGGCTGAACTTTTCCCCCATCGCTCTTTAGGGCGCAAGGGTTTTCGCATACTGCTTTTGCTCGCGGCCCTCGGCTTCGTGCCGAATGTGCTCTATTTCACCGTCCATGGCGCATGGCCGATCGCGCTTTACTGCCTTGCGGCCTTTGCCGGACTTTATGCCGCCTTCCGGCTGTCCTATCGCAGGGCGCTCGAGCGCGAGCATGTCCGGGTGTCGCGGCTGGAGATATCCGTCACCAAGGTGACGCCGGCGGGCAAGCGGCTCGAGGCGCATTACAATCCGTTCTGGGCGCGCTTCACCGTCGACCGCCACCAGGAATTCGGCATTACCCGCATGGCGCTTGCGGGCGAGGGGCGGCGGACCGAGATCGGCGCCTTTCTCAATCCCGATGATCGCGAGAGCTTCGCCAGGGCTTTCCGGCAGGCACTGGCCACCGTGAAACAGCGCATTTGAGCGCCTCTGGCAAGAATCGGGTGGCGGCGCGGAAAGAAACCGTGCTTCCTGCCGTGACGAAGGAGCACGAAGCCGATGAACGCCTTATTTGAAACCATATCCGACAGCGCCGTGGAGACCACACCCTGCGGAGCGGACTACGACACGGTGCGCAGCGTGATCACGATGATCAGCGAGGATTATCGCGAACAGCCGGGGCTCGAGACCATCGCCGAGCGGCTCGGCATGTCGCCGACCGGGCTGCAGAAGACCTTCACCCGCTGGGCCGGCCTGTCGCCCAAGGCGTTTCTGCAGGCGATCACGCTGGACCACGCCAAGGAGCTTCTCGGCAAGGAGCGGTTGCCGGTGCTCGACACCTCCTATGAACTCGGTCTGTCCGGGCCCGGACGGCTGCACGATCTGTTCGTCACCCACGAGGCGATGTCGCCCGGCGAATGGAAGAGCGGCGGCGAGAGCCTGGTGATCCGCTACGGCTTTCATGCCTCGCCCTTCGGCCGGTCGTTGCTGATGATCACCGATCGCGGCCTTGCCGGCGTAGCCTTCGCCGATCCGGGCGACGAGCGCACAGCCTTCGAGGACATGACCGCGCGCTGGCCCAATGCGACCTATATCGAGGACGAGCCGGCGACGGCGGCCTATGCGCGGCGGATATTCGACCCAGAGGAATGGTCCTCGGACCGGCCGCTCAAGGTGGTGCTGATCGGCACGGACTTTCAGGTTCAGGTCTGGGAAAGCCTTTTGAAGATACCCTTCGGCAAGGCCAAGTCCTATTCCGAGATCGCATCCGAGATCGGCCGCCCGAATGCCTCGCGCGCCGTTGGCGCTGCGATCGGGCGAAACCCGGTCTCCTTCGTCGTGCCCTGCCACCGCGCGCTCGGCAAGTCCGGCGCACTGACCGGCTATCACTGGGGCGTAACCCGCAAACGCGCCATGCTCGGCTGGGAGGCCGGCAAGGCCTGAGAGCCTGGAGCGTCGGGCGGTGCCAGTTAATCGCTCCGATGCTCTGGGCGCGAAACGTCATATCCATCCTTGACTTTGAAAAGCCCGACTTGCGATAGTCGCCGGGAAACCGCCGCCCTTGCATGGCGGGCCGATGTCTGCGAACAGTCATGAACGCATCACCGCGACCCGCTATCATCGCGGGAGCGCCGCGACGGATTCGGCGGAACAGGATTGCGGCCGGCCTTCGAGCCGCGCCATAGAAGGAAGGATGAGGAAAATGGCTTCCAAGCTAGATCAATTGCGCGAGATGACCACGGTCGTTGCCGATACCGGCGATATCCGCGCTGTCGAGAAACTGAAACCGGTCGATTGCACCACCAATCCCTCGATCGTGCTGAAGGCGCTGTCCACGGACATGTTCGACGACGCCTTCGCCGAGGCGATCAAGTGGGGCAAGGAGCAGGGCGGCGCCAAGGATGACGTCGTTGCAGCCGTCGCCAGCCGGCTCGCCATCGATGTCGGTGCTGCGCTGGTCAAGCTCGTGCCCGGCCGTGTTTCGACCGAGGTCGATGCCGACCTGTCCTTCGACACCGAGGCTTCGGTCGCCAAGGCGCGCGAGATCATCAAGGCCTATGAAGACCGCGGCATCGGCCGCGAGCGCATCCTGATCAAGCTCGCCTCCACCTGGGAAGGCATTCGCGCCTGCGAAATCCTGCAGAAGGAAGGCATCGACTGCAATCTGACGCTGCTGTTTTCCAAATGCCAGGCGATCGCCTGCGCCGATGCCGGCGCCTTCCTGATCTCGCCCTTCGTCGGCCGCATTCTCGACTGGTACAAAAAGGACACCGGCGAGACCTACACGTCGGAGACCGATCCGGGCGTGCTGTCGGTCCGTTCGATCTACAATTACTACAAGGCCAACGGCATCAAGACCGTGGTCATGGGCGCGTCGTTCCGCAATACCGGCGAAATCGAAGGCCTTGCAGGCTGCGACCGGCTGACGATCGCGCCGAACCTGCTGGAAGAACTCGCCGCTGACGAGGGCAAGCTGGAACGCAAGCTCACGCCCGATGTGTTCGAGGCCGAAGACAAGGTCGACATGGACGAAAAAACCTTCCGCTGGATGATGAACGAGGACCCGATGGCGACCGAAAAGCTTGCCGAAGGCATCCGCAATTTCGCCAAGGACCTCGGAAAATTGCGCACGCTGGTGGCGGAAAAGCTCGACGCCTGAAGTTTTTTTGACAAAAAATAGAAAAATGACCCGGCCTCGCGGCCGGGTTTTTTGTTGCCTGAAACGGCCCCTGCGGGCTTCTAGGCGGTGGCCTCAATACCGATTTAATCAATTGATTTATAATGCGATTCGTCGCGCTGCTCAGGCAGTTTCGTTCTGAAAAATGGAGCGGCATCAAAGACTTCGGAGTGGACCGTCAACAAAAAAACGACGCTGCGGTTCTAAAATGAAGACTTGTTAATCAACTGATTAAAACCCATCTCCCAGTCATCAAACGACACAATGATGATCAAAGGAGTTTCATCATGAACAAGTTCGCAGCAACCGCCGCCCTGGTCTCCGCTCTCGCAGCAGCCCCTGCGGCCTTCGCCATCCAGCCTTCCGCCGTTCCGGACACCGGCACGCTTTCCAAGGCCCCGGTCGGCTCCACGGTCCAGATCAACGGCACCGACAATTTCGGCGACCGCTATGTCAACTTCTTCCGCGTGACCGAAGACGGCTCGCTGCAGCTGGTCGATCAGGTTCGCCAGAGCAACGACTGACACACATAGCGATGGCGCGCCGGCACGGCGCACCATCGCCCACATATCTAAGGAGTATTTTACAATGAACAAGTTCGCAGCAGCCACGGCGCTCGTCGCCGCTCTCGCAGCAGCCCCCGCCGCTTTCGCCATCCAGCCTTCGGCCGTTCCGGAAACCGGCACGCTTTCCAAGGCCCCGGTTGGCTCCACGGTCCAGATCAACGGCACCGACAAGTTTGGCGACCGTTACGTGAATTTCTTCCGCGTTTCCGATGACGGCTCGCTGAAGCTCGTAGATCAGGTTCGCCAGAGCGACGACTGAAAGCGGTAGTACCCACCGCAAACAATAATGATGACGCGCCGAAAGAGGCGCTCCGCATAAAAATACCCAAGGAGTATTCACAATGAACAAGTTCACAGCAACCGCAGCGCTCGTTGCCGCCCTCGCAGCAGCCCCCGCCGCCTTCGCCATCCAGCCTTCGGCCGTTCCGGAAACCGGCACGCTGTCCAAGGCTCCGGTCGGCTCCACGGTCCAGATCAATGGCACCGACAAGTTTGGCGACCGTTACGTGAATTTCTTCCGCGTTTCCGATGACGGTTCGCTGAAGCTCGTCGATCAGGTTCGCCAGAGCGACGACTGACGCCGTAAACAACGCGTGCGCGCCGGTTTCCGGCGTCGCACTCTTCCAGGAGCAATGGCAATGACAAGGTTCACGGTCCCCTCAGCCCTGGTCCTTTTGCTGGCCGCCGCGCCGGCGGCCTTCGCTCTCCAGCCAGCGGCGATCCCGATGGACGGTCTGCGGATGATGGTGTCCGCCGACGGCATCGACATTGAAAGCACCGAGCGTTTCGACACCGCGGAGAGTGCTGGAATGACTGTCAGTGACGAGGCCCAACAGCCCGTCGACTGATCACGAACAGCCTGCCGCTTTCGCCGCCGAAACTGGCAAAGCCCAACATCGGCTGCAATGCCCGAGGTGACTTGCCCCCCTCCACCTCAGGATGGCCCCGGTTTTCCGGGGCCTTTTTTTTGTCGTGTGGCGGGCGTCAGCGGATCCCGGCGCGCCCTCCTGTCAGTATTGAGGCCATGACAAGTTTCTGAAAATCATTTTCATGAAGTCATTTTTTTAGTGAAAGTTTGTTGACGTTTCGGCTTTCTTGTCTCAGTCTGAAGAAAATAAATTACGAAAATGTTGGGAACAGTCCTCCATGAAGGTCGCTATTATCGGACTCGGTTTCCGTCTGGGTTATCTTGGCGTGGTGTTTTCCGAATTGGACCCCGATTTCGAGATCGTGGGCTATGTGGATCCGGCACCCGCAGGTCTCGAAACGCTTGAAAAAGACGGCATTTCTCCCGGCAGGGCCTATGACACGCCCGAAGCGCTGATCGAAAACGAGACGTTCGATCTCTTGATGATCGGTTCGCCCAATTTCATGCATCTCGACCATATCCGCACCGGGCTTGAGGCGGGACTGACCGTTTTCACCGAAAAGCCGATCGTGATGAGTATCGAGGAGAGCTACGAACTCGCAGCCCTCCTCAACGCCTACGGTTATGACCGGCTGCTGGTCGGCCTCGTGCTGCGCTATTCGCCGCTTTACCGCGACCTGCGTGCCGCCCAGGCAGACGGCCGGCTGGGCGATGTGGTTTCGATCGAGGCGTCGGAGCATATCGCGCCCTATCACGGCGCGTTCTTCATGCGCGACTGGCGGCGACACACCCGCTATTCCGGGCCGTTCATGCTGGAAAAATGCTGCCACGACCTCGACCTCTATAATGGCGTGGTCGGCGCGCGGCCGCGTTATGTCGCAAGCTTCGGCGGCCGCAAGAGCTTCACGCCCGCCAATGCGCCCCAGGGCGCGGGCGCCAACGATATCGAGGTCTATCACCGTAAGCCGAGCGGCTGGATGGGATCGGACAGGGTGTTCGACAGCGATGGCGACATCATCGATTACCAGACCGCGACCGTCGAATATGAAAACGGCGTCGCCATGACCTTTCACACCAATCTCAATGTACCCGACGAGTTCCGCCGCTTCTGCGTGATCGGCGCGAAGGGCATGGCGGAGGGCGATTTCGTGCGCGGCTTCCTCGATGTTCACGATGCCCGCACCGGTGAGAAGACCGTGTCGCGCACCTATTCCGCCCCCTCCGAACGCTCGCAGCATTACGGCGCGGACGAGCAGATGGCAGAGGATGTGATCGCCCACATCACCCGCGGCGCGGCGCTGCCGGTCTCCGCGCTCGACGCCATCGAGGCCGGCATTCTGGCGCTCGCCATGGACGAGGCCCGCCGCGAGCGCAAGGTGGTCGATCTC
>NZ_DEPM01000184.1:0-10661 GCF_002358775.1 Martelella sp. UBA3392 | reverse complement strand
CGCGCCCGCTGGAGCCGCGATTTCGGCGCGCAGAACGCCTATCCTCCGCCGCCCGCCAATGATTTTCCTTCAGCGCCGCAAACCGTGACGCCCGATCGCCCGGACACCAGTGCCCCGGTTGCCAGGACGTCGGCGAAACCGGATATGAACGTGGTCGCGACCCAGGTGTTTCTCGACCGCAAGGGCTTTTCCCCCGGCGTGATCGACGGCCTGATGGGCGACAATGTCAGGAAGGCGCTCGACGCCTATGCCGAGGCCACCGGCGAGCGGCTCGATCCCGTCGCCGACAGCGAAAAGATCGTGCAGGCGCTGTCGCTGGAGGGCGGACTGCCGTTCACCACCTATACCATCACCGCGACCGATGCCGCCGGACCCTATGTCGCCGCGATCCCGTCCGACTACGCCGAAAAGGCCGAACTGTCGGAGATGTCCTATACCTCCGTGTCGGAAATGCTGGCCGAGAAATTCCATATGGATGAAGGCTTCCTGAAGAAGATGAACCCGGATGCCGATTTCTCGCGACCCGGCACCACGGTGAAGGTCGTGAGTATCGGCAAGCCGGAAAAGACCAAGGTCACGAAAATCCTCGCCGACAAGGCGCTGAAGCAGCTCCGCGCCTATGACGCCGAGGGCGTGCTGGTGGCCGCCTATCCGGCCACGATCGGCTCGGCCGACACGCCCTCGCCTTCCGGCACCGTCTCGGTGGAGCGGATCGCGATCGACCCGAATTACACCTATAACCCGCACAAGAACTTCAAGCAGGGCGACAACAACCAGGTGCTGACGATCAACCCCGGTCCCAACGGGCCCGTCGGCAATGTCTGGATCGCGCTCTCGAAACCCAGCTACGGCATTCACGGCACGCCCGATCCCGACAAGATCGGCAAGACCTCGAGCCATGGCTGCGTGCGGCTGACCAACTGGGATGCAAATGAACTCGCACACATGGTATCACCGGGCACAACGGTCGAGTTCATCGACTGAGCCCGTGGTGCGCGCCGCATTGCTTTGCGACCTTTGCCATCCGTTCTCAACGCCCTACATCAAGCGCGGAACAAACGGATGACGAGGGACAATGGCCAAACCGGCAATCTACTGGATCCGCAACGATCTGCGCCTTTCCGACAACCGCGCGCTCACCGCCGCCTTGGAAGACGACCGGGCCGTGCTGCCGGTCTATATACGCGAGGATAACGGCAACGGGCCGCTCGGCGCGGCGCAGGCGTGGTGGCTGGAGCGCTCGCTGGAACAGCTGGCAGCCCGCTATGACGAACTTGACGCGCCGCTGGTGTTGCGGAGCGGCGACCCGCTGAACGTGTTGCGCGCGTTGATCGAGGAGACCGGGGCCGAGGCCGTGTTCTGGAACCGGCGCTACAGCACCGAAGGCATCCGCGCCGACAAGGCGGTGAAGGCAGCGCTCGGCGAGGACGGGATCACTGTCAAGAGCTTTGCAGGCCAGATCCTGCACGAGCCTTCAAACTTCAAGACCAAATCCGGCGGTCCCTACAAGGTCTACACCCCGTTCTGGAAGGCGTTTTCGGCGGATCAGCACGTGCCCGACCCGGTCGATGCACCCAAGCGCCTCGATGGCATTTCGAAAAAGGTCAAATCCGAAAAGCTGAAGGACTGGAAGCTCTACGAGGGAAAGCCCGACTGGGCGGCGGGCTTTGCCGACATATGGCAACCGGGCGAAGATGGGGCGCTCGAACGCCTCGATCATTTCATCGAGGATGTCGTTGAGGACTACGCGGCAAAGCGCGACCGGCCCGACCGGCAGGCGACCTCGATGCTTTCTCCACATCTGGCGCTCGGCGAGATTTCACCGGCGACGGTCTGGCATCGCATCAATGCGGCAAGATCGATCTCCGCGGAAAACAGGAAGAAATTCCTACAGGAACTCGTCTGGCGCGATTTCTGCCATCACCTGCTGTTCCATGCGCCGGACCTTGCCGAGAAGAACTGGAACGGGCGCTTCGACGATTTTGGCTGGAAGGATGACGAGGAGGCGTTTGCGGCCTGGACCAAAGGCCAGACCGGCTATCCGATCGTTGATGCCGGCATGCGCCAGCTCTGGCGCGAGGGCTATATGCATAACCGCGTGCGCATGATCGCGGCCTCCTTTCTGATCAAGGACCTGATGATCGACTGGCGGCGCGGCGAGAAATGGTTTCGCGACACGCTGGTCGATGCCGATCCCGCTTCCAACGCCGCGAACTGGCAATGGGTCGCGGGGTCGGGCGCGGATGCGGCCCCGTTTTTTCGGATTTTCAACCCGACCCTACAGGGCGAGAAATTCGATCCGCACGGCGATTACGTCCGCGCCTATGTGCCGGAACTGAAGGATATGCCGAAAAAGCACATCCACGCCCCGTTCGATGCGCCCGACGATGTGCTCAGCCAAGCCGGCGTAACCCTTGGCGAGACCTATCCCAAACCGCTGGTTGATCACAAGGCCGCGCGCAAACGCGCACTTTCCGCCTTCGAGGCGATCAAGGAATGAAATGGCTTTGCGCCAAAGCCACGCGCGGCGAAAACTAAATCCTTGGCAAAGCCCGACCCCGGCGGCACAAGTACGGAAAAATTGAAAGCGAGACCATGACCACGCATTCCTCCGTCATCGACCTGATCGGCAATACGCCGCTGGTGAAGCTCCGCGCCGCCTCGGAGGCGACGGGCTGCACCATTCTCGGCAAGGCCGAATTCCTGAACCCCGGCCAGTCGGTCAAGGACCGCGCAGCACTCTACATCATCCGCGATGCGGAGAGGCGCGGCTTGCTGAAGCCCGGCGGCACGATCGTGGAAGGCACCGCCGGCAACACCGGCATCGGGCTGACCATGGTCGCCAACGCGCTCGGCTACAAGACCGTAATCGTGATCCCCGAAACCCAGGCGCAGGAGAAGAAGGACGCGCTGCGCCTGCTCGGCGCGGAACTGGTCGAGGTGCCGGCCAAGCCCTATCGCGATCCGAACAATTACGTAAAACTTTCGGGCCGGCTTGCCGAAAAGCTCGCCAGAGAAAACCCCAATGGCGCGATCTGGGCCAACCAGTTCGACAATGTCGCCAACCGCAACGCCCATATCGAGACCACGGCCGAGGAAATCTGGCGCGACACCGACGGCAAGGTCGACGGCTTCATCTGCGCCGTCGGCTCCGGCGGCACGCTCGCCGGCACGGCGATCGGCCTCAAGGCAAAGAACAAGGATATCAAGATCGGGCTCGCCGACCCGGAAGGAGCAGCGCTCTACGAATTCTATGCTCATGGCGAACTGAAGAGCGAAGGCGGCTCAATCACCGAAGGTATTGGCCAAGGCCGGATCACCGCCAATCTGGAAGGCTTCGCCCCCGATTTCGCCTACCGCATTTCTGACAGCGAGGCGCTGCCGCTGATATTCGATCTGGTGACGGATGAGGGCTTGTGCCTCGGCGGCTCATCGGGCATCAATATAGCGGGCGCCATGCGTCTGGCGCGCGAGCTCGGCCCCGGCCACACCATCGTCACCATATTGTGCGACTATGGCAACCGGTATCAGTCGAAGCTTTTCAACCCCGAATTCCTAAAGGATAAAGGGCTGCCGCTGCCGCAATGGCTGACCCGAAAAACGGAGATTGCCGCTCCGTTTGAATAGAAAGTAACCCATGCCTGTTGATGCCCTCTACCGCAACGATTTCACCCTGACGAGTTGCGATGCGGTGGTCACTTCAGTGCATGAGGACGGCACGTTCGAGACCGACCGCACCTGTTTTTACGCAACCTCCGGCGGCCAGCCGGGGGATACCGGCATCGCCCGGCGCGCTGACGGCTCGGCGATCGCGCTGGCCGTTACCCGCCATGGCGAGACCAAAGACATCATCCTGCATGTGCCGGCCGAAGGCGAGACGCCGCCCGCCGTCGGCGACAGGCTCCGCCTCGAAATCGACTGGCCGCGTCGGCTGAAGCTGATGCGGATGCACACCGCCTGCCATTTGCTTTCCGTCGTCTGTCCCTATCCGATCACCGGCGCCTCCGTCGGCGAAGACGAATCCCGCGTCGATTTCGACATGTCGGAAACGATCGACAAGGACGCCGTCACGACTGCGATGATGAAGCTGGTTGCCGAAGACCATCCGGTCTATGTGCAGTGGATCACCGATGAGGAGCTGGCCGCCAATCCGGGCATTGTCAAATCGAAGAATGTCCGCCCGCCGATGGGCATGGGCCGGATCTCGCTGATCGCGATCGGCGAGAACGCCAGCGTGGACAGCCAGCCCTGCGGCGGCACCCATGTGCGTTCCACCGGCGAGGTCGGCGGCATCCATATCGGCAAGATCGAAAAGAAGGGCCGCGAGAACCGCCGTTTTCGGATACGGTTTGACGCCTAAAGCATTTCCAGGAAAAGTGTAATCACGGTTTTCCGTCCGGAAATGCGTAAAACAATAAGCTGGGATATGTCCGATGAACCCGTGTTCACCGGACATATCCCAGCCATCGCATGAGGAGTGTCGCCAGATGAATTTTGTCGTTTCGCCGGAATGGGTCGAGGAAAGGCTGGGCAAGCCGGGCTTTTCGGTCATCGATGCCTCATGGTACCTGCCGGCCCATAACCGCGACCCGAAGGCCGAATACCTGGCCGGCCATCTGCCGGGCGCGGTGTTTTTCGATCACGACGCTATTGCAGATACATCCTCCGGCCTGCCGCATACCCTGCCTTCGCCGGAAGTGTTTGCGGCCGAGATGGAAGCGCTCGGCGTCGGCAGCGATCACACGATCGTGGTCTATGACGGCCCGGGCTACCTGGCAGCCCCGCGCCTGTGGTGGATGCTGCGGATGATGGGAGCGAGCGACGTCCACGTCCTCGATGGCGGCCTTGACGGCTGGCGCGGCGAAGGCCGCGCCCAGGAGACCGGCGCTCCAGCGCCCGTGCCGGCGACGTTCAAGCTCGACGCCAAGCCGCACCGCGTCACCTCGTTTGAAGACATGCGCGAAATCGTCGCCTCCGGCAGAAGCCAGATCGCGGATGCGCGTAGCGCCGCCCGGTTCGAGGCGGCGGAGCCGGAACCGCGCGCGGGCATGCGCGCCGGCCACATGCCGGGCGCAAAAAGCCTGCCCTCCTCCTCCTTCGCGAAGAATGGCCGGTTCAAATCACCCGAAGAACTCCGCGCCCTGTTCGAAGAGGCCGGCATCGACCTTTCGAAACCGGTGGTCACCACCTGCGGCTCCGGCGTCACCGCCGCGATCATCACGCTCGCGCTTGAAACCCTCGACCACGCCGACAACACGCTTTATGACGGCTCGTGGTCGGAATGGGGCAGCCGCGACGACACGCCCGTGGCGACCGGAAAGGCCTGAGCGCGATGACGAAAAAGACCACGGCACCGATCCCGGTTCACGTCACCCGGCTTGAAATGACCACGCCGCCGAAAGCCCATTTGCTGGCGCCGGCGAACCTTCATATCGCGCTGATGCGGGTGCCGGAAATTCCGCTTGCCTATTACCGTTTTCTCTATCGCCAGGTCGGCTCTCGCTGGGAATGGGTCGACCGGGTGCGCATGAGCGACGAGGACCTTGCCGCCACCATCCACAACGACCGCACCACGGTGACCGTGTTCTATCTGGAAGGCGCGCCGGCCGGCTTTTACGAATACCACCGCGAGGATGACAGCGTCACCCGGCTGGTGCATTTCGGCCTGTTCGAACGCGCGCTCGGCTTCGGCGTCGGCAAGTGGTTCCTGCTCCAGGCGCTGAAGGCGATCTGGGCCGACCAGCCCGAGAAGGTGATCACCGAGACCAACAATCTCGATCACCCGCGCGCGCTCCAGCTCTACCAGCAGTTCGGTTTCTCGCCGGTCTCCACCCACGAAAGCGAAATCGCGCCGCTGTCGGATGCCGAGCTTCTGGAACTGGCGCGGCGGTTTTAGAAACCGTCGAGCGCGGCAATAACCCGGCGCAGGCGTCGGGTTATATCTTTCGTTATATCTAAATTACGCCCAAAACTATTCGTAGCGCGCCGTGAACTCCAAGAGGGCGCGGACGATTTCGCTTGCGGCGGCGGGGTCGTCGTCGAGCTTGCGGGCGATCACCTCCCGCAGGTTCAGCATCGCGACATCGACGCTTCGCGGCAGTTCGGGGCCGGCTTCGGTCTTATGCCGCTCTTTCCGGCGCTTCATCTTGTCGCCGATCGTCGACAGCGCCTTCAACGCCATGGATGCCTCGAACATGTTGTCGGCGAGATAGGCGCTGCCCTCGTCGGTGATCGAATAGCGCTTCTTGTTTCCGTCATCGGCGGCCACCACATATCCAGCTTCCTCGAGGTAGGACAGCGTGGGGTAGATGACGCCGGGGCTCGGCGCATAGAAGCCGCCGCTCATTTCCTCGATCGCCTTGATGATGTCGTAGCCGTGACGGGGCTCCTCGCCGATCAGGTGGAGAACCAGCAGGCGGATCTGCCCCTGCCCGAGAAAGCGGCCCGGCCTGCCGGGACCATCGCCGTCGCCGAAACCGAACGGGCCGCCAAAGCCGCCCCGGCCGAAACCGCCGCCGCCGCGCGCCATCATCATATATTCGCGAAACCGCCCTCGGCCTTCCTCGGCCGGGCGCTCATGAAAATGTCTCATCACTATCGCTCCTGTTTTTACGATATATCTAAAGATATAATTTCCATCGGAATTTGCAAGATACGATATATCGAAAATTGTGATTTCGATGCCGGACGCGTTTTCGCTTCGCTGCGCGATCGACTACATTGCTGAAAAATCGGCGTTTACCGCGAGGGCGGATTTCTCTATGCCACTCACCTGCCGCATCGTCGCGGGACCGGATGGCGGCTTCCGGTCGCGAATGCTCTGAAGGGAGATCGCAGGCATGAACCTGCAGACCATTGCTGACGATATCGTGCGCGAGCTTCAGCCCCGCCTGGGCGAAGGCAAGGTGGCCGATTACATTCCCGAACTCGCCAAAGTCAACCCCAACCAGTTTGGCATCGCCATCACCACCGTCGATGGCAAGACCTACCGTTCGGGCGATGCGGAGACGCATTTTTCGATCCAGAGCATTTCCAAGGTGTTCATGCTGACGCTGGCGCTCGGCAAGGTTGGCGAGGCGATCTGGAAACGGGTCGGGCGCGAGCCCTCGGGCTCCTCCTTCAATTCGATCGTCCAGCTCGAGCACGAGCAGGGCATTCCGCGCAACCCCTTCATCAATGCCGGCGCGATCGTGGTGACCGATATCGTGCTGGCCGGGCATGCGCCGCGCGAGGCGATCGGCGAATTCCTGCGGTTCATGCATTTCATCGCCAATGACGAGACGCTTTCGATCGACGAGAAGGTCGCGCAATCGGAACAGCGCACGGGCTTCCGCAATTTCGCGCTCGCCAATTTCATGCGCGGCTTTAAAAATATCCATCATCCGGTCGACCACGTGCTCGGCGTCTACTTCCATCAATGCGCGCTGATGATGAACTGCGTCCAGCTTGCCCATGCCGGGCTTTATCTGGCCAATCACGGCACCAATCCGCTGACGGGCTTTTCCGTGGTCTCGCCGCGCAGGGCGCGCCGCATCAACGCGATGATGCTGACCTGCGGCCATTATGACGGTTCCGGCGATTTCGCCTTCCGCGTCGGCCTTCCCGGCAAGTCCGGCGTCGGCGGCGGCATTCTGGCGGTGGCGCCCGGCAAGGCCTCGATGGCGGTGTGGTCGCCGGGGCTGGATGCGACCGGCAATCCCGCGCTCGGCTCGGTCGCGCTCGAAATGCTGGCGGCGCGCACCGGCTGGTCGGTTTTTGCGGGTTGATCCTTTCGGCGTAAACAGGCATTGCCTTTGAGCGCGTCCAGGAAAAGTGGATACCGGTTTTCCGTCCGGACGAGCGGAAAACAAAAGGTTAGAGCCGGTTCGCGATTCAACGAAAAGCGAACAGGCTCTGGCAAACCAAGCGCCCGGAGCGATGATGAACGAACTGGCCGAAGATACCCTGCCCGATGCCTTCCAGACATTGTTCGCCGATGCGCCCTCCTCCGTCGGCTTTTCCAAGCTGCGCAAGCGGCTGCTCAGGCAGGTCCGTCAGGCGATCGCCGATTTCGACATGCTGAAGGATCAGAAGCGCTGGCTGGTGGCGCTGTCGGGTGGCAAGGACAGCTATGGCCTGCTCGCCGTGCTGCTGGAGATGAAATGGCGCGGCCTGCTGCCGGTCGACCTCATCGCCTGCAATCTCGACCAGGGCCAGCCGAATTTTCCGAAACATGTGCTGCCGGATTACCTGACGAAGATCGGCGTTCCGCACCGGATCGAATATCGCGACACCTATTCGATCGTGACCGAGAAACTTGCCCCGGGCTCGACCTATTGCGCGCTCTGTTCGCGACTGAGACGCGGCAATCTCTACCGGATCGCGCGCGAGGAGGGCTGCGATGCGCTGGTGCTCGGCCACCACCGCGAGGATATTCTCGAAACCTTCTTCATGAACCTGTTCCACGGCGGCAAGCTCGCGACCATGCCGGCGAAACTGCTGAACGACGAGGGCGACCTGATGGTGTTGCGCCCGCTTGCCTATGCCGCCGAGGACGATCTCGCGCGGTTTGCCGAGGCGATGCGATTTCCGATAATCCCCTGCGATCTGTGCGGCTCTCAGGACGGGCTGGAACGCAACGCCATGAAGCAGATGCTGGCCGACATGGAAGCACGGATGCCGGGGCGCAAGGACGTGATGCTGCGGGCGCTTGCAAGCGTCAACCCCTCGCATCTGCTCGATCCGTCGCTGTTCGATTTCTCCGCGCTGACCGCCGCCAAAGGGTAGCGGGACATTTTCCGCTACAGGTCTTCTTGCTTTGTGACAGAACGGCAAAACTTTTCGGCCACCCGGTGAAAAGCGCCGGTTTTGCGCCGCCACGTCTTGCCGTTTGCCCGTCGCGGTGCCACAAAAGGCCAACCCCGGCCCGCCGCCTGCCCTTCGGCGCGCCTGAAGGCGATCCGGGTTTTCGAAATTGCGCATCATTGCCGACGGCAACCCACATGATGCGCCAAAGACAAGAGGTGATGTCTTGGAAAAAGCAGAAATCGGACTGATCGGGCTTGGAGTCATGGGCTCCAACCTCGCCCTCAACATTGCCGAGAAGGGCAACAGGATCGCTGTCTACAATCGCACGGCCGACAAGACGCGCGCATTCTATGCCGGCGCCGGCGAGTTGCAGAAGAACATCGTGCCCACCGAGACGCTTTCGGACTTCGTCGCGGCCATCCGCCCGCCCCGCCCGATCATCATCATGATCAAGGCCGGCGACCCGGTCGATGAGGAAATGGAAAAGCTGCGCCCCTATCTCGGCAAGGGCGACATCATCATCGATGCCGGCAACGCCAATTTCCACGACACCCGCCGCCGCTTCAAGGAGCTCGACGGCACCGGCCTGACCTTTATCGGCATGGGCGTGTCGGGTGGCGAGGAAGGCGCGCGCCACGGCCCCTCGATCATGGTCGGCGGCACCGAAGACAGCTACAAGCGCGTCGAGAAAGTGCTCACCTCGATCTCCGCGAAATTCGACAACGACCCTTGCTGCGCCTGGCTCGGGCCTGATGGCGCCGGTCATTTCGTCAAGACCATCCACAACGGCATCGAATATGCCGACATGCAGATGATCGCCGAAATCTACGGCATTCTGCGCGATGGCTGCGGCATGGATGCCAACGACATCGCCAACGTCTTCGGCGAGTGGAACAAGGGCCGCCTGAACTCCTTCCTGATCGAGATTACCGAGAAGGTGCTGCGCGCCGCCGATCCGGAAACCGGCAAGGCCATGCCCGACGTGATCGTCGATGCCGCCGGCCAGAAGGGCACCGGCCGCTGGTCCGCGATCGAGGCCCAGCAGCTCGCCGTCCCCGCCACCGTGATCGAGGCGGCCGTTGCCGCACGCTGCATCTCCGCCATGCGCGGCGAACGCGCCGCCGCCGAGCCGATGTTCAACAAGGAAGAGCTTTCCTTCGGCATCGAGGCCGGCCCCTGGCTCAACCGCGATCTCGAACTGGCGCTGTTCGCCGCCAAGATCGCGGCCTACGCGCAAGGGTTCGACGTGATGGATTCCGCCTCCCAGGAATATGGCTGGAACCTGCCGATGCCGGAAATCGCCCGGATCTGGCGCGCCGGCTGCATCATCCGTTCGCAGTTCCTGGATGAGATCACCAAGGCGTTCTCCGATACCCCGGATGTCGCCAACCTGATCGTGACGCCGGCGTTCTCCGAGATGGTCAACGAGTGCATGCCGTCGCTGCGCCGCATTGTTTCGGCAGCCACCGCGGCCGGCCTTCCGGTTCCGGGGCTTGCCTCGGCGCTCAGCTATTTCGATGCCTATCGCCAGTCGCGCGGCACCGCCAACCTGATCCAGGCCCAGCGCGATTTCTTCGGCGCCCATGGCTTCGACCGTCTCGACGGCCTCGATATCCATCATGGCCCCTGGGGCAGCGGCGCGGTCTAAGCCGGTCGCAATATGCAAAAATCAGAAAGCCCCGGCGACGGGGCTTTTTTCGTATTCCGGGTTGGGCCTCAGGCCGAACGCGTCTTCTGCCTGCGATCGGTTTCCGGGCGATAGGTGCACACGCGATTGCGGCCGCTGTTCTTGGCATCGTAGAGCGCCTTGTCGGCATGCTCGATGACATGGAACACCGAGAGGGCCGAGGGGGTTGATTCGGCGACCCCGACGC
>NZ_DEPM01000026.1:20135-54175 GCF_002358775.1 Martelella sp. UBA3392 | reverse complement strand
GATGCATGGCGACACCGCGCCCTTCGACAATAACGACCTCAGGATGGCGCTGAAACTCGCCATCGACCGCGAGGCGATGCTGAATACCGTTCTTGGCGGCTACGGCACGCTCGGCAACGATTATCCGGTGAACGATGCCTATGCGCTGGCGCCGACCGATATTCCCCAGCGCGCCTACGATCCGGAAGAGGCGGCGCACTACTTCAAGAAATCCGGCCATGAAGGCACGGTCCTGTTGCGCACCTCCGATGCCGCCTTCACCGGCGCGGTCGATGCTTCCGTGCTGTTCCAGGCGAATGCCAAGGAAGCTGGCATCGACATCCAGCTCCAGCGCGAGCCGGCCGATGGATACTGGTCGAATGTGTGGAACAAGAAGCCGTTCTGCGCCTCCTATTGGGGCGGCCGGGCGACGCAGGATATCCGCTACACCACGACCCAGCTTTCGACGTCGACGTGGAACGATACCCGTTTCAAGGACCCCGAATTCGACAAGATGCTGCTCGAGGCCCGCGCCGAGACCGATCAGGACAAGCGCCGCGCGCTCTACCGCGAGATGGCGATCATGGTGCGCGACAATAGCGGCCTCATCCTGCCGGTCTTCAACAATTACCTCAATGCCCGCTCGGTGAAGATGCAGGGCTGGATCGACGATGTCGGCAACGACCTGTCCAACGGACAGATCGCCAGCCGCGTCTGGCTCGTCTCCTGATCCGAAGAAAAGAGGAAGCCGCGGGATCACGCCGCGGCTTTCACACCCCCATGACAGAAACGCAACCAACACCAGCCGCCCCTGTTGGCGCGCCGCCGCCCGGCCCCATCGTCGTCCTGCGCGCGCGCTTTCCCATGGCAAGCCGCATCGGCGAGCGGATCATCCTCGGCATCGGCCTGCTTCTCGCCAGTTCGATCCTGATTTTCGCCGGGATCGAAATCCTGCCCGGCGATTTCGCCGAGACCTATCTCGGCCAGGCTGCAACACCGCAGGCGATCGCCAATCTGCGCGCCGAATTCGGCCTCGACCAGCCACTCGTGAGCCGCTATTTCGACTGGCTCGTCGGCATATTGCATGGCGATTTCGGAACGTCCTGGGCGAGCGGCCAGTCCGTCAGCGGCCAGATTGCCGACAGGCTCGGCAATTCGCTGCTTCTGGCGGGTGCTGCGGCGGTCATCGCCGTTCCGCTTGCCGTCGGCCTCGGCCTTCTCGCCGTGCTTTATCGCGACCGTCTGGTCGACCGGCTGATCAACCTTGTCTCGCTTGCCGCCGTGTCGCTGCCGGAATTCTTCGTCGCCTATCTGCTGATCATGGTGTTCGTGGTCCAGCATCCGGTCGCGGCGTTTCCGGCCACGGTCTATGACAGCATGAGCCTTTGGGAGAAGCTTCAAACCATCATCCTGCCGGTGGCGACGCTGGTTCTGGTGGTGCTCGCGCACATGATGCGGATGACGCGGGCCGCGATCATCAACGTCATGGCGTCGGCCTATATGGAGACCGCCGAGCTCAAGGGCATCGGCGCGATGCGGGCGATCGTGAAGCACGCAGCCCCCAATGCGCTGGCGCCGATCATCAATGTCGTCGCGCTCAACCTCGCCTATCTGATCGTCGGCGTGGTCGTGGTCGAAGTGGTCTTCGTCTATCCGGGCATGGGGCAATATATGGTGGATGCGGTGACGGTGCGCGACCTGCCGGTGGTGCAGGGCTGCGGGCTGGTCTTTGCCGCGATCTACATTCTCCTGAACATGACCGCCGACATTCTGTCGATTCTCGTCAACCCGCGTCTGAGGCATCCGCGATGAATATCCGTTCCGTTTCGCTGACGGCGTGGATCGGCATGGCCGGCATCGCCATTGCCCTCATCGCCGCAGCCTTCGCTCCCTGGCTTGCGCCCTACGGCGAGAACCAGGTTGTCGGCACGCCCTGGGAACCGGCGAGCGCGGCCTTTCCGCTCGGCCTCGACAATCTCGGCCGGGACCTCTTGTCGCGCATGATCTACGGCGCGCGCATGACGCTGTTCGTGTCATTCTGCGCCACCCTTCTTGCCTTCTCGCTGGGGGTCATTCTGAGCTTCGTGGCCGCCGTCACGCGCGGGATCGTCGATATGGGCCTGTCGCGGCTCAACGACCTGATGATGTCGATCCCGACGCTGATCTTCGCGCTGATCGTGCTGGCGGCGCTGCCGCAGAATCTGGCGGTGCTGATCGGCGTCATGGCGGTGCTCGATTCCACCCGCGTCTTCCGCCTCGGCCGGGCGCTGGCGCTCGATATCGCGGTGATGGACTTCGTCGAGGCGGCGCGGCTGCGCGGCGAGAAGACGCTGTGGATCGTGTTCCGCGAAATCCTGCCCAACGCAATGACGCCGTTGCTTGCCGAATTCGGCCTGCGGCTCGCCTTCGCCGTTCTGTTCATTTCGACCCTGTCGTTTCTCGGGCTCGGCATCCAGCCGCCGACGGCCGATTGGGGCGGCATGGTCAAGGACAACAAGGACGGCATCATCTTCGGCGTGTCGGCGGCGCTGGTACCGGGGGCTGCGATTGCCGCGCTCACCATCTCCATCAATCTCGTCGTCGACTGGCTGCTGAAACGCACGTCCAGCCTGAAAGGAGGCCGCGGTGGCTGAGCTTCATACACCGGACGAAACCCCTCTGCTTCAGGTCCGCAACCTGCAGATCGGCGCCATGGCCTATCCGCCGGGCGAACGTCCGCATCCGATCGAAATCGTCAAGGGCGTGAGCTTCACGCTCGAACGCGGCAAGGTGCTCGGGCTGATCGGGGAATCGGGGGCCGGCAAATCCACCATCGGGCTTTCGCCGCTGGCCTATGGGCGCGGCGGCGTCACGATTACCGGCGGCGAGGTGCTGCTGGATGGCGTCGATATCCTGAAGCTCGGCAAATCCGGCACGCGGGCGCTGCGTGGCGCGCGGGTCTGTTACGTCTCGCAATCGGCGGCGGCCTCGTTCAATCCCGCCCACAAGCTCGGCGATCAGGTGATCGAGGCGACGGTGCGCCACGGGCTGATGAGCCGTAGCGAAGCCCGCCAAAGGGCCGCTGAACTGTTCGACATCCTCGGCCTGCCGGACCCGGACAGTTTCGGCAACCGCTATCCCCATCAGGTCTCCGGCGGGCAGTTGCAGCGGGCGATGACGGCGATGGCGCTCTGCAGCCATCCGGAACTGATCGTCTTCGACGAGCCGACCACGGCACTGGACGTCACCACCCAGATCGACGTGCTGGCCGCGATCAAGACCGCGATCGAAAAAACCGGAACCGCCGCGCTCTACATCACCCATGACCTCGCGGTCGTGGCGCAGGTGGCCGACGACATCATGGTGCTGCGCAATGGCGAGACCGTGGAATATGGCAGCGTTAAAAAGATCATCGAAAACCCGGATGCCGAATACACCCGCGAGCTGGTAAACGTCCGCGCGATCCGGCACGAGGAAGCCGCTGACCAGTCCGACCGCTTCTTCGAGATGACCAACATCTCGGCCTCCTACGGCACCATGCCGGTGCTGTTCGATGTGTCGCTGCATGTTCCCAGAGGGCAGACGCTTGCCATTGTCGGCGAATCCGGTTCGGGCAAATCGACGCTCGCGCGGGTGGCGACGGGCCTTCTGCCGCCGACCGCCGGCAGCGTGCGCTTTGGCGGGCAGGACCTGCCGCCGGCGCTGAAGAGCCGCAGCCGCGAGGAGCTGCGCCGGCTTCAGCTGATCTACCAAATGGCCGATACCGCCATGAACCCGCGCCAGACCGTCGGCGGGATCATCGGCAGGGCGGTGACCTTCTACGAGGGCTTGCGCGGTTCCGCGCGCCGCGGCCGCGTCAATGAGCTGCTCGAACAGATCGAAATGGGCAGCGGCTATTACGATCGCTATCCCGCAGAGCTTTCCGGCGGACAGAAACAGCGCGTGGCGATTGCCCGTGCGCTTGCCGCCCGGCCGGAGCTGATCATCTGCGACGAACCGACCTCGGCGCTCGATCCGCTGGTGGCCGACGGGATTTTGAAACTGCTGCTGCAGCTTCAGAAGGAAGAGCAGCTTTCCTACATCTTCATCACCCACGACATCGCCATTGTCCGGGCGATTGCCGACAGCGTGGCGGTGATGCATCAGGGCAAGCTCGTCCGCTTCGGTCCCAAGGCGGAGGCGCTGTCCCCGCCCTTCGACGACTATACCGATCTGCTGCTGAAATCCGTGCCCGAAATGAAGATCGGCTGGCTGGAAGACGTGCTCGCCAGCCGCAGGACGGTGAGCGCCGGCAACTGACATTCCGGCCGGGCCGCCCCTTCGGCCCGCGCCCTTCCCGACAGAACCCGAATACGAAAAGGTCAAAACCATGGCGAAACAAGGTTTCACGACGTCCGAGGACCAGTGGATCACGCTCAAGGACGGCACCCGCCTGGCAACGCGAATCTGGATGCCGGACGGCGCGGCAGACAAGCCGGTGCCCACCGTGCTGGAATATCTGCCCTACCGAAAACGCGGCGGAACCGACCCACGCGACGAATCCACCTATCCGGTCTTTGCCGCCGCCGGCATTGCCGGCGTCCGCGTCGATATCCGCGGCTCGGGCGAATCCGAAGGCGTCATCGACGGCGAATATACTCCGCGCGAACTCTCCGACGCCTGCGAAATCCTCGAATGGATCGCCGCACAGCCCTGGTCGAACGGCAATGTCGGGATGATGGGCATTTCCTGGGGCGGCTTCAACTGCCTGCAGGTGGCCGCGCTGAAACCGCCGCAGCTGAAGGCCGTGATCTCGATCGCCTCCACCGTCGACCGCTACAATGACGACATCCACTACAAGAACGGCACGCATCTCTCCGCCCAGCTCTCCTGGGCGGGCACCATGCTCGCCTATCAGTCGCGCACGCCGGATATCGATCTGGTCGGCGACCGGTGGAAGGCGATGTGGCTGGAGCGGCTGGAAGGCCAGCCCTTCTTCATGGAGGAATGGCTCGCCCACCAGCGCCGCGACGATTTCTGGAAACACGGCTCGATCTGCGAGGATTTCGACGGCTTTCCCGTTCCCGCGCTGGTGATTGCCGGCTGGGCGGACGGCTATCGCAACACGCCGTTGAAGGCGATCGAGGGCCTCGGCGACAGGGGAAAGGCGATTGTCGGCCCGTGGATCCACAAATACCCGCATTTCGCATGGCCGAAGCCGCGCATGGACTTTCACGCCGAGGCCATCGCCTGGTGGAAACGCTGGCTGGACGATGAAACCAACGGCGCGGAAGACCTGCCGCAGATGCGCGCCTATATTCTCGACGGACCGCGCCCGGCGCTGAGGCGCGAACGTGACCCCGGCTATTGGATCGTCAAGCAGTCTTGGGAAGCGCCAGAGATTGACACCCTCACGGTCGCCGCCGACGGAATGCTGAACGCGACCGGCGCCAGCGAAGGCACGGGCGACATCTATCTGCGCTCGCCGCTCGACACCGGAACCAGCGGCGGCGAATGGTTCACGCTGAAGCCCGACGCGGAAATCGCCGGCGATCAGCGTAGCGACAATGGTGGTTCGCTCACTTTCGAAACCGCGCCGCTGGCCGAAGAGGCCGTCTATCTCGGCACGCCGGAACTTAACGTCGAGGTCGCCTGCGAGGGCGACTGGGAAAACCTCGCGGTCCGGATCATTGATGTCCATCCAGATGGCACGGAAACCCGCGCCTGCTACGGCGTCCTGAATCTCGCCCATCGCGACGGCAACGAGACTCCAGCCAAAATGCCCAAGGGCGAGAAGACGCGCATCACCATGCGGCTCGACGCCATGGGTTACCGCTTCGCGCCCGGCCATCGCATCAAGCTTGCGCTTTCGACAAGCTACTGGCCGACCATCCTGCCCTCGCCCGAGGCACCGGGCGTCACGATCGATACGGCCAGCATCCGCCTTGCCTTGCCACTTCTGGGCGATCACGAGCGCATTACCGTCGCCGAGCCGGAAAACCTAAATCCGCTGCCGCAGTATGAAATGCGGTCACCGGAGGAGACCCGGCGCTCGGTCGAAAAAGATCTGGTCACCGGCCTGACCCATTACCGCATCTACGAGGACACCGGGCTGGAAGTGCATCCGCAAAACGGATTGCGCACCCAGGAAATCCGCAATGAGGACTGGTCGATCGGCCCCAACGACCCGCTGTCGATGGCGGGCGATATCGACTGGAATATCCGGATCGAGCGCGACGGCTGGTCGGTCTCGACCAAAACCACCACGACAATGCGCTGCACCGAAAAAGACTGGATCATCGCGGCAAGCGTGACAGCCTTCGAAGGCGACCGCGAAATCTTCGCGAAGGCGTTCGAACAGCGCGTCCCCCGCGATTTCATGTGAACCGCCGCGACGGCGGCCACTGCAAAACGGCTCCCCCAAAAGGGAGCCGTTGTCGGAGCGCGCTCTGGAGCATTTCGCAGTCAGGTAGTTCCACCTGACGTCCGCGAAAATGCGCCAAAACAAAGAAATAGAGCGCCGATCTGATCCAATCAGATCGAAATGCGCTCTAGTCAAACACCTCGGCGAGGTCGGCGTATCCGACGCCTTCCTTGATTTCGCGCAGCCGTGCATAGGCCACTGAAACCGCAATCGAAATCAGGGCCGTGGCGACGCCGTTGATGAGGCCGAGCACGATCGCGACGAGGAGCATCGGGATCGGCAGCAGGCCCGCCGCGAGCGCGACCAGGAACGTGATGACGAAGATGATGATGTAGGCGACCACGACAAAGCCGATGATCGGCCACCGGTATTCCTTCGTCAGTTGACGACTGCGCGCAAGGGCGCCGAAACCCATGCCCTCGATCATCACGACGGGGACGCATACGGCCCAGGCGCCGGCGAGCCAAAGTCCCGGAACGATGAACAGCATAAAGGCGATGGCAACGCCGAAGGACGCGACAAGCGTGACGAGAATGAGCGCCGGCAGCCGGCGGATCACGGCCTTCAGATACGCCTCCAGCCGGACCGGGCGGCCCGATTTCGTGTCATAGGCGGCCAGAACCATCATGCCGGTCATGATGGAATAAAGCAGCATCGGCAGTATCGCCGAAACGAGTATGATGATGAAGACAGACGGCGTCGCCTGACCCGACGCGAACGGGTCGGCCTCAAACCCGGTGCCCAGACCCGTGGCATAGGAGGCGAGCTCAACGAGAATTCCGGGAACTGCGGACAGGATGACAAAGGTCATGAAACGTTGGCGCAAAACGGAGAATGTTTCCCCAATCCGCTCGTTCACGCCAAAGGCGGGCCTGGCGGCCGGGGCGTCGGTGGATGTCATGTTTGGCTTGCTCCTTCAGATTCGTCAAAACCTGGTGCTGACTAACCGATGAGACGAAAAAGTCCATGGTTTCAATGGAAAATGCCGTCAGTCGGCACCCGAATGTTCGCTTCCATAGTGTTTGTCGGCGCGCGCGTCGCCGAACAGTTTCTTCTGTTCGAGATATCCCCGCTGGGCGATGTAGAACGCCTGCAGGAAGGCTTCTTCCTCATGCGGCGCGATGGTCTCGTCATAGCCGATCTTGCGGCGGATTCGCATGGCCACATCGGAAAGCCGCGGACGGTTGATCTCGTTTCTCTCGCCACGCAGCAGCTTCTCCAGAACCTGCAGCTCATAGGCGCCGTAAAGGTCCATCTGCGCCGGCGTGAAGACGAAACGCTCGGCCGATGGCGGCGCGGGCGCGCTGGCCAGATCGGGCAGAAGCGCCGCAGTGGGCGCTGCGATCACGGCCGTGCCGGCGATCAGGTCGCCGATGCGCTGGCTCTGGGCGGTGAATGCCGGAAAGGCGACCACAACGATCAGCCACACCAGCGCCAACAACGGAACAAGCAGATTATCGGGGGTTGCGCCGAGCAGGAGAAGGATCGGCGTGAAGATTTCGATTTCCTTGAGTAGATTGCGCACCACGATCTGATGCACCGAAAGGCCGCCGCCCTTTACGGAGACCGCGCGGATGCCCAGCAGCCTCTTGCCCGGCGTGCGCCCGTTGGCGAGCAGTTCCGCGAGGATATAATAGGGCGTCCCGATGAACAGAAAGATCAGCGATGCGATTGCCGTGGCGGTCGCAAAATCCACCGATCCGATCAGCCCCACCGCCACCAGCAACAGCAGGCTGGCGCCTACAGTGATGATGATGTCGATGATCTGCGCGCCGGCGCGCGCGAACAGGCTGGCGATCCTGAGATCGAACGGCACGCCTTCGGGCGGCACGATCGTCAGCAGCCGGCCGCCCGCTTTCGCCTTCTCGCTGCGTCCGCCTTTGACAGTTCCGGGCTTTATCGTGGCTGTTTCGGCGCTCATGATGCTGCCTCCGTTGCCACAGCCCGGGTGTTGCCGGTCTGCCGCCCGGCACCCAGCAGCCAGATAAACCAGAGCGCGCCGATGCTCCAGCCGATCGCGATCCGCCACGTCGGGGCTGTCACGAGCTGCCTGGCGAAGCCTTCCAGCAGCCCGGCGGCCACCAGCATCAGGGCGGCAAGCACGGCCAGCTTGACCGCATCATGCGCGGCATCGGCGAGCGCGGCCTTGCGCGTTTTCTCGCCCGGAAACAGAACCGCGCGTCCCAGTCGAAAGCCGCCCGCCGTCGCGATGGCGATGGCCGAAAGTTCGGTCACGCCATGGATCGAAAGCCAGGCGAACAGGTCCAGTCCCAGTCCCTTGTCCGCATAGATCGCGCCGAGAGCGCCTATGACGCTGCCATTGTAGAGCATCAGCAGCGCGCTCGGCACGCAGGCGAGAATGCCGAGAACGAAGGAGAAGATGGCAACCCTTGTATTGTGCGAAAACAGATAGGTCGCGAAGGCGCCGAGTTCTTCGATCGCGCCCGGTTCGCTGTCGTAAATCACCCGGCGCAGCGCATCGGCGCTGGCCTGCGGTCCGCGCCCGGCCGCCAGCCCTTCCGGCACAAAGGCATAGAACCAGGTCGGGTCCGTTCGCGTCAGCGCGAACGCGGCCACGCCGCCCAGAACCATCAGGACGAAGGCGAGTACGAGTTCGATGCCCGAACGGCGAAAGGCCAGCGGCGCGCCCTGGTGGAAGAAGCGGGAGACCACGCCGCGAATGCTGGCGCGCGGCGCATAGACCACCAGATAGGCCCGTGCGCACAGGCTCTCCAGATAGGCGACAATCGCGCTGTCGAGCGAGATCTCGCGCGCCACCGAAAGCGCGTTCACCGCCTGCCTGTAAAGCGTCACCAGATCGCGGGCATCCTCGAAGGCGAGGCTTTTCACGCCCCGCCGTTCCGCCTGGTCCAGAATGGCCTGCAGCCGCAGCCAGTCGCTTTCGCGTTCCAGGCGAAAACGGCTTGAACGGATCGTTTCGCCGGATGTTTTCATATCAGCTCCCGGGAGCGGATGGAGAGGTAGGTCGAGATCAGTTCCGGTCTCAGCCCGCCCGGCGCGGTTTCGATGACGAAGATGCCAAGCCGGGAAAGACTATTCAGCACCCGCCGGCGCTCCCGCTCGAGATCGGCGGCGGCCGCCACCTCGGAGACCATGGCGAGGCTGTTCACCGACTTGTGGTGATAGGCCGCAAGCAGCGGATCGCGCAGGCTGACGAAGACGACCACATGATGCCGGTTCAGCATGTGCACGTTTTCAATCAGCAGCTCCGCCGTCGTGGTATCGACGAAGTCGGAGAACACGACAACCAGGCTGCGCCGGGACAGGCGCTGGTGCAGATGGCTGAGCGCCAGCGTGTGGTTGGTCTCCACCAGCCGGTAGTCCAGCGCCGCCGTGTGCGAGCGCAGCTGCGCGAAGGCGCGCCGGCCCTCCATCGGCGGCACGAACAGGCGCGGCCTTGCGTCAAAGGCGAACAGCCCGACCCTGTCGCCGCTCTGGATGCCGGCCCAGGCAAGCGCCAGCGATGCGTTGATCATGTGGTCGATCTTGGCGAGCCCGTCGATCGGCTCGCGCATCAGATGCCCGTTGTCGAGCGCCAGCACGATCGCGTGGTTGCGCTCCGCCTGCATCTGGCGCGCCACCAGCCCGCCATGGCGGGCGCTCCTTTTGTAGTCGATCATCCGGGTATCCATCCCGGCCACGAATTCGCGGAGCTGATGAAACTCCGAGCCTTCGCCATGAATGCTGGCCGCCTTGGCGCCAAACTCCGTCGTGGCGAGCTGCGTGTCGATCGCGCCCGAGGTGATCGCGCGGATGCTCGGAACGACGGAGATCTCCCGGTCGAGCGGATGATTGGCGATGAGGTCAAGAAGGCCGAGACGGCTCCTGCGCAGCGTCGAGACGGACGCGATCCGCCACTTTCCCCGTTTCAGCGCGCGGGCGGGAAGATCAGCGGCGGCGATATGCGCACCCGTGGGTATGAGCCTGAAATCCCCCGGACCGGACAACCCTTCCGGCCAGCGCAGACGACCGGCGGTTGGCGCGACCGCGCGACCGCCATCCCTGTGCTTCAGCCGCAATGCAACGATCCCTTCCTCGCCCGAAAAGATCTCGGCAGGCGCGCCGATTTCCATGGTGAAATGACGCGCGCCCGGGCTGAGAGCCCAGTCCGCGATGACGGCAGCGCCGAGCAGCAACCATGCGCCGGCAACGATCTCGACTTGAGCCGCGGGCGTGGCCAGAACCGCGACCGTCAAGACCGCCAGAGCGCAGGCCAGAGCGAGGAGCAGGACGGAGGGACGCATCAGCGGGGCGCTTCGGTTCTGTCGAGTATGCCCTCCAGCACCGCCTTCGGCGTGCGGCCCTCGATCTCGGCGGCCGGCCCCAGAACGATGCGATGGCGCATGACCGGAACGAACAGGCCCTTGACGTCATCGGGCAGCGCATAGTCGCGTCCGTCGAGCGCCGCGCGGGCGCGGACCGCGCCGCAGAGCGCATCCGCCGCGCGCGTCGACACGCCATGCGCGATATCGCCATCCTCTCGGGTCGCCCGTGCCAGCGCCAGAACGTAACGCAGGATCGTCTCGTCCAGGCGGATGTCGTCGATCAGCGCCTGTCCGGCGCGGATTTCCTCAAGGCCGGCCACGGGCTTGATCGCCGCCTGTCGCGCATGCGCATCGAGCCCCTGATTGGCGTGGCGCTTGAGGATTTCGAACTCCGCCGCCTCATCCGGGTGATCGATGACCAGCTTGAACAGAAACCGGTCGAGCTGCGCTTCCGGCAGGGGATAGGTGCCCTGCTGCTCGATCGGGTTCTGGGTCGCGACCACGAAGAAGACGTCGCCGACGGAATGGTCCACGCCGTCAATGGTCGCCTGGCGCTCGCTCATCACCTGCAGGAGGGCGGCCTGCGTTTTCGGCGGCGCGCGGTTGATCTCGTCGGTCAGCAGGATATCGGTGAAGATCGGCCCCTTGATCAGTTCGAAGCGCCGGGCATCGAAGTCGAAAATGTTCGAGCCGGTCACATCCCCCGGCATCAGATCCGGCGTGAACTGGATGCGCTTGAAATCGAGGGTCAGCGATGCGGCGAGGCTGCGCGCCAGCAGGGTCTTGGCCGTACCGGGTGGCCCCTCCAGCAGGCAGTGGCCGCGCGCGAACAGCGAAATCAGCAGGAGTTCGACAATCGCCTCCTGCCCCTGAACCGCCTTTTCAATCTCACCGGTCAGCCGGTCGCGAAGGTCGCGAAGCGTGTCCAAATGCATCGAGGGTCTCCTGAAATGCTTCTTCAAAGGGAATGAGCGCCGCAAGGCGCTGATGGGTGTCGGGGCCGTCTCCGGCCAGCTGGCCATAGGCGTCCGCCAGACGCTGGCCGGTTTCGGGAACGCGGTGTCTGACGCGGCGGATGATCTCGGAGGCGATCGCGTCCGCGGCCATCGGTCGGCGCGCGGCGCCAAGCACGATGCCGTCCAGCGTCTCCATGCGGGCCCGGATATAGGCCGAAACGATATCGCTCTGGCTGCCCGCAAGCCGCAACAGCCGCGCCGAGGCCGCGATGGTGCGCGCCTTGGAGGCCATGTCGGGGCCATTCGCTTCGCCGACCGGCGCGCCGAAACGGCGGCTTCCGCGCCAGAGCGCGAGCCCGGAGGCGATGACGATACCGATCCAGAACAGCGAGAACGGGTATTCGAAGAACCGGCCGAGGTCGGCGAGCGAGCGCGTCCGGGGATCCTGCCCGCTTGTATCGGTGATGTTGGCGTAGGTGGTGGTATCGATATAGACCGGACGGCCCGCGGCAAGCGGCGCGATCATTGCTACCGCGATATCCGCGTTGTCGCCATTGGCGAGCCCGTGATTGTCCACCAGATCGGGGTCGGATAGCAGGTAGAAGCTGCTGCTCTCGCCCCAGAGATCATCGCAGCGGGCAAGCAGCGTGCCCCTGCCGGCAAGGGTGAGTATGGGCATGCAGGCATCGACGACGATATCGCTGAGCACGCGCGGCGCATAAAGCGCCGCCTCGCCCGCAAGCATTTCGTCTGTCTGCTCGTTCGTGACGGGCGCTTGCACAAAGCCTTCGCCGGCCGCCGCGACCGTGGGACCGCGCCAGAGGCCGAAGATCGTCAACTGTCCGGGCGGAATAAGCACGTCGGGATCGGCGGTGCCGCTGGTGATCATGTCGCTGCGCCACTTGGGCAGGATCACAAGCGTGTCCGCGCTTTCGATCTTGGACCGGAATGCCGCGAGCGAGAGATTTCGAAGCGTCGCGCGCGGGCTTCCTGCCTCTAGTTCCTCGGTTTCCCGACGTCCTACCGTCAGATCGGTATCGTAGAGCGGCAGAATACGCAGGATCGGCGTCTTTTGCCCGACGATCTCCTCCGGCGCGGTCTTTTCAACCGCGATGCCCTGGTCCTGCAGCCAGATCGCGAGCCCGTCCGTGCCGATGGCGCTGCGCTCGATGCGGCTCGAAGAGGATGATAGGAACATCAGCGCGAGCCCGGCGATCACAACCCCTGCCAGGATGACGAGGGGGAAAGAATTGCCGGACACGCCGTCCTGCGCTCGCTCGCTCATGGCCTGGTCCTCCTGAGGAAAGGCGCCGCAAGGTCGAGGCAATGCTGATACTGCGCGGGCTCGATCGGGTGGCCGCCGAAAACGACGCGCTCGACCTCTGAGGCCAGCGTCTCAAGCGCGTCCCGCTGCGCGAACCCGCCGGGCAGGCGCTGCATGATTTCCCGTGTGGTCAGGCTGCGCTTGACCGGAATGCTGTTTTCCTCAGCCGCAAGCGCGAGAAAACGCCGAAGCACGGTTCTCAAGCCTTCGCGGTGATCCGGTTCGCCGCGCAGCCGCTCGATAAGGTCGTGGTCGATCGTGGATGGCGCCGGCTGTTCTGGTCGCGGCGCGGCGGAAAAGGCTCGCCCGCCATTGGAGCCGGCAAGTTCCGCAAACGTGTTGCGGGAGCGGTAGGCAAGAACCGCCAGAGCCAGCACCAGAAACGCGATCAGCGCCCAGCCGGCCGATTTGCCGATGTCGAAATTGCCATTCTCCGGCCTGTCGGGAAGCGCGGGAGCCTCCTTCTCACCGGAACTGTAGCTTATGCCGGTCTGCAGACCCTTGCCCTCGACCGCTTCGAGATAGGCCTCGCCCGAGGGGCCGCGGGGCGGATCGAGCGGACGGTCGGTCACCTCCGTACAACCGACCGCAAGACTTGCGACGACCAGCAACAAAGCCGCATAAATGGCTGACAATATGCGGCTTTCCGGCTTCATCGAATCTGTCCCCGAGAACATCCGTCCGGCTTTAGCACGTGTGCGGGGCGGCTTCAAACGCGTTACAGAGCAGGGGGCTTGCTCACTGCGGATATGGATGCCGGTCTGGTTCAGTCCTGCGACAGGAATGCGATGAGCGCGTCGTTGAACGCCGTCGCCGATTCCACGTTCACGATGTGACGGCCGGGCAGCACGCAGAGCTTTCCGTCCTGAACATTGTCGGCGATCGTTGCGAGATCTGCGGGCGGGCAGACGGCGTCATCGGCGCCTGCGACAGCGAGAACGGGATTGGAAATATTGCCCAGCGCATCCCGGAAATCCGCGCGCGCGAGCGCGGCGCAGCAGCCGGCATAGCCCTCGGCGTCTGTTGCGGCAAACCGATCGAGGATCGCATCGACGGCGGCAGGGTTCCGCGCCGCAAATTCCGGCGAGAACCAGCGCTCCCTCGTCGCCCCGGTCATGCTGGCAAGGCCGTTTACCCGGATGGCTTCGATGCGGTCTCTCCAGCTTTCCGCGCTGCCGATCCGGGCGGCGGTTGCGCATAGCGCCACGCGGCCGAAGCGCTCTGGTGCGTTCAGCGCCAGCCATTGCCCGGTCAGTCCGCCGATGGAAAGACCGCAGAAATGCGCGCGGTCGATCTCGAGCGCATCCATCAGCGCCAGAACATCGCCGCCGAGATCATCCATCGCGTACGGGCCGGCGGGCGCGCCGGAGCCGCCATGGCCGCGCCGATCATAGCGCAGGATGCGGAAACGGTCGCTCAGATCGACCACCAGCCCATCCCACATCGTCAGATCCGCGCCAAGGGAATTGCAGAACACCAGCCAGGGGCCTGCATGACCGTCGATGCGATAGTGCAGGCGGTGGGAGGGCAGATCGATATGCGGCATGGACAGGCTCCGGGTTGTCGTCAGGCAAGGCGCGCGTGCCGCGCTCAAACCGCAACGTACCTCCGCTTCGGCGAGGCCAACGCAGCGCCTTTGAAAGGCAGGATAACAGATTCACGTCGACGCCGCCCGGGAGATCACGGCGCTTTCTTCGCAGAGTTTGACAATGACACGGGAGCCGTCCGCCGCTGGCGGAAAACGTCCAGGCCGCTGCCCGGCAGGCGGGCCGGGGAAGCCCCCCCCGAAACACATCGGGTTCACGGGAATGCGTTCGTCCGGCACGATCGGCGGCTTGATGTCTATCAACAGGCTGGAGCGCGATCCAATCATAAAGGAGCGGTTTGCGATAACCTGAATTGATCGCTTTCCCGGGCGGCTTCAGCCTGAATGTCACGCTTGCTTGTCGGCGGCGATGGACGACCCGCGGCTATCTTCAGCCGCCTCAAGGCCCTGCCACGCATAGGCCTCGGCCGGGGCGTCATGGGCCAGCATGTAGTCCCGCAATCCGGTATAAAGGCGCGCCTCGACAGCCGCATCCCGGATTGGCTCCTGCTGCTCCGGGTCGCTTTCGAGATCGAACAACAGGAAGCCTTGGTCTTCGAAAGTGCCGTTGATGTTCGGTGGCCGTTTGGCGGTCGCGAGCGCATCAACCTTCAGGAGCGGCATGTCGCGGCAGAAGTTGAAAGGCGGCGAGAGCGTGGCCGTCCGGATTTCCGCATCGCTGAACGGAGCGGTCATGTGCTGCGGCATCAGCGTATATTCGTGGAGCCCCTCGGCGAGAACGTCCGGCGGATAATGCAGCATGACGTAGCGCCCGTCGGTCACACCCACCGGTCCGCCAAACAGGCCGAAGGCGACCACGCGTTCCGGTTCGGGCGACGCGAGCAGGGAGCGACCGGTGACGGGCGAAGGCGCCTCGATACCGAAAAGATCGAGGATCGTCGGCATGATGTCCATGGTCTGGGTGAGCGCGCCCACCCGCTCGCCGGCACGCTCCGGCATTTTCGGGTGGCAGAGCATCAACGGCGTGTGGACGATCTCCTCGTAATAGGGCATCCGGCCCTTGCCCCACCAACCATGTTCGCCGAGCAGGAAGCCGTGATCCGTGCCGAGCACGATCGCCGTGTCCTTCCACATGTCGTGTTCGTCCATGTAGTCGAGAAGGCGGCCGAGATAGTCGTCGCACATGCGCAGAAGCGCCGCGTAATTCGCCCGGATTTCGGCAACTTCATCGTCGGTTTCGTTGACGCGCTTGTAGTCCGGCCAGTTGAACACCGCGCCCCGCCATGCGCTGTCGCCTTCGCGGCGGAAGCGTTCCGGCGCGCGGAAGGGTTCGTGCGGATCGAACAGTTCGAGTTGCAGCATCCAGTCGTCGGCGGCGCGGTTGGCGTCGAGGAAATCGAAGGCCGAGGCAAAGCACTGCGCGATCGGAAAATCCTCCTCGCGCGGCTGGTACATGTTGTTGATCATGTGTTGCACCCGGCCCGGCTTTTTCGCCGGATCGTAATGGCGCGCGTCATAGTCGCGCCGGAAGCTCTCGAGCGGCGGCTTAGCCAGCCCCTTCCAGGCATCATATTCCTGGCCGCGAATGAACTCCCAGCTGTTGTATTTCGTGTGGTAGCCGGTTCCGCCATCCTGGAAATAGTGGAAGTGGTCGGTCACCAGATGGGTGTAGACGCCTCTTTCGCGCAACAGGTCGCAGAAGGAAACATCATAGGGCTCCATCGGCCCCCAGCTTCGGTGAAAGAAGTTCGCACGGCCGGTCTGCAGGTCGCGCCGCGCCGGAATACAGGGAAGGCTTCCCACGTAATTGCGGTCGAAAGTTACGCCGCGAGCGGCGAGCCGGTCGAAATTCGGCGTTTCGATGCCGCCGCCATAGGCGCCGAGAGCCAGGCGGTTGAGCGAGTCGAACAGAACGAAGATAAGCCTCACGGGCGCCTCCTTTCATGCAGTCTGCGGCAGGGCAAATGAGGTCGCGCCGAAGAGACCGCTTTACAAAGTTGACCGGTCGCGCGGGGCAATGCAAAGCCGCCCCGGTCGCAAGGGCGAAGCCGGTTTGTGTGTTTTCCAAAGACCGGGGCGGCCTGCCCCGGCCGACGGTTTCATCGGTCAGGCAGCCGCGCTGCCATGCTCCGGCACGTCGCCGATATCGGCCTGCTTGGCATCGAGCTTTTCGAGCATCGCCTTGAAGAGTTCGCCATGGGTCGAAGTGGCCCGCGAGGCATGATCGTCGGACATGATGAAGATAATGTCGGGGCGGGTCATGGTTTCACTCCTCAGTGTTTGTGGGATCCGATGCCGGACGGCGTGGCGAAAACCGACCGAACATCCGACTTTTCCAGCCGCGCGGCAGGCAGAGCCAGAGGATCAGCAGCGCATTGATGGCAAGGATCGTGCCCGAGATCGGACGATCGGTGAAAATGCTCCAGTCGCCGCCGGAGATCGTCAGCGAGCGGCGCAGGTTCTGCTCGCAAATCGGGCCGAGGACGAGGCCGATGACGATCGGCGGCAGGGGATAGTTGAAGACCCTGAGGGCAAGGCCGATCGCGCCGAAGGCAAGGGCGGTCCAGAGGTCGAAGATCGACGATGAAATCGAGTAGACGCCGAGCACGCACAGAAGGGCCACGACCGGCAGCAGCATGAACTTCCGCACCCGGATGAACAGGATGAAGACGGGCGTCAGGAGCACGCCCGCCACCAGCAGGTAGATATTCGCCGACATGTAGGACAGGAAAATACCGCCGACCACATCGAGATTGTTCTCGAACAGGCCCGGTCCGGGAAAGAAGCCGAGGATGATCAGCGCACCCATCAGCACGGCCGAGGACGCGTCTCCCGGAATGCCGAGCGCGAGCGTCGGGATCAGGGTGCCGCCGACCGTGGCATTGTTCGACGCTTCCGTCGCCACCACGCCCTGCGGGTTGCCCGTGCCAAAGGTTTCAGGCCGTTTCGACTGCGCGCGCGCCATGGCATAGGCCATGAAAGAGGACGAGCCGCCGCCAAGCCCCGGCAGCGCGCCGAAGAACGTGCCGAGCAGTGACGAGCGGAGCAGGTTCCACCAGTCCCGCAGCGTGTGGAGGATCGCCCCGAAGGACGGCCGCGTGATCGCGATATCCGGCTTGACGTTGAAATTGCCCTGCCGCGCCTGCGACACGATCTCGGAGATCGCGAAAATGCCGATCACCACCGCCACCATGTTGACGCCGCCCAGAAGCCCGTCGAGACCGAACTGGAACCGTTCGATATCGGTGAACTGGTCGTAGCCGATCGTCGACAGCAGCACGCCGAAGACACCGGTGATCAGGCCCTTGATCGTCGCCTCATGGCTGACGACGGCGATGGTCAACAGACCTGTCACGCCGAGCGCGAAATATTCCGGCGGGGCGAAGCCGAGGGCGAATTCCGCGAGCACCGGCGAAAAGAACACCAGCACGATGCCGCCGATGATGCCGCCGAAGGCGGAGGCCGCGATGGCGAGGCCCAGGGCTTCCCTGGCCTCCCCCTTCTGGGCCATCGGATAGCCGTCCAAAAGCGTGGCGGCGGCAAGCGGCGTTCCCGGTATCCTGAGCAGGATCGCCGAGATCGCGCCGCCGCAGGAGCCGGCGACGAAGATCGAGATCAGCAGGCCCATGCCCGCGACCGGTTCGAGGTGATAGGCGACCGGCAGCAGCAGGATGATGCCCATCAGCGGCCCGAGCCCGGGCAGCACGCCGATGATAAGGCCGATCAGCGTTCCCGCGAGAATGGCCAGGAGCGACGAGGCGGTAAAGAACAGGCCGAAACCGGCGATGAGAGGTTCGAATGTCATGTCATAGCACCTAAAGCCGGGCACCTAAGGCCGGGCACCGCTTACCAGATGGTCAGTTCGAACATGCCGACGGGCAACCGGACATTCAGGAGCGCGCCGAAAACATAGCCGGCGGCCAGAGTGGTCAGCAGCGACGCGGCGACCAGCGTGACCGGCGAACGGTTTCCGAGGATCAGCATCAGCACGAACATCAGCGCCGGCATGGCGAGGTAGAAGCCGATCACCGGCAGCACCGCGGTAAAGGCGACCAGAGCGGCGAAACTCATCGCCGCCCTCAAAAGCAGGAAGCTCTCTTCCGGTCCGGGCGAACCGTCGGGTGCCGGAACCGAGCCATCGCTGAAACGCTCCTGGCCGATCAGAATCCGCACCGCCTGGACGACGCCGAAGATCACCAGCAGCCATGCGAGGCCGTCCGGCACGAGAGCGGCATTGTATTGCGGCGGCCCGCCGGCCGCATCCATCTCCACGAAGACGGTGCTGGTCTGCCAGAACACGATGCCCGCGATCGCGAAGAAGAATGCGACCGGCAGGAACAACAGGGCCTTTTCACGCGATGACGACATGATGTCTCCAATGAAGTCCCGCCGGGCCGTGACCGGGCCCGGCGGGCGTTCGATCAGTTGGCGGCACGGATGGCCTTGGTTTCCCACTCGACCGCCTTGACGCCGCTCTCGAGCTGGGAGCGGACGCTGTCGCAGGTCTGAAGATATTCATCCGGCGCGTAACCGAGCGGCTGGAAACCCACCGCCTTGATGCTCTTTAGAACCTCGGGGTCGGTCATCGCCGACTTCATGGCGTTGCGCAATACCTCCACCCGGTCGGCGGGCGTGTCGGAGCGCACCAGCCACCAGTCCCAGCCCGCCGGCGCCAGACCGGTGACGCCGATATCGAGGCCAAAATCGGAGGGCCGCGGCGCGCCGCCATAGGTCTCGCTCGCATCCTCGGTGTCGGAGAGCGTCATCAGCACCTTGAGCTGATCCTTGTTGGCCTCGTAGACGCCCGGGTTGATGATGATCCAGTCGAGAATGCCGTTGCGCAGATCCTTCACGCCGAGCGCCAGATCGTCGTAGGGCACGGCGCGCGAGACGGTGTCCATCTTCTGCATGACGCTGGCGGCGATCAGGTGCGGAAGCGAGGTGCCCGAGCCGTTATAGGCGGTCTTTGCCGGATTGGCCTTCAGATATTCGATGAATGACGGGAAATCCGACCAGCGGGTCTCGTCGGGCCGCATGGCGATCGCGAACCCGTTGGCCGTGGCCGCATAGAGCGGGGTGAAATCGGCGCAGGTCCAGTCAGCCTTGCCGAAGATCGGAGAGATGACGAGCGGCGCGACATAACCGTCCATGATCGTGTAGCCGTCAGCCGGTTCGTCGAGAAACGACTTCATGGCGAGAACCCCGTTCGCGCCCGGCTTGGCAACCACCGGCATGGCCTGGCCGAGCTGCTTGGACATGGCCTCGGCGATCAGCTGGCTGACACCATAGGTCGGCGTCCCCGCCGCCCAGGGGTAGACGACCTGCACCTTGCGGTCCGGGAAATCGGCCAGGGCCGATCCGCTCATCAAGGCGATGGCGGAAACAACGAGCAGGCTCTTCTTGAGCAAAGACATTCAAATTCCTCCCTTGGTAACGAACCGGCGAGCGCAGACCCCGTCGCGCTCCGCCGGCCGAGCTTAGGAAGATGACGTTAATCAAGGCGATATCAATTTTCTAATTCCAATTCGGAAATCATCGTTTACTTTTATTGATGAGGCGGGTTCGCCATGCTAGCCGAAACCGCTGCCAACCGGAGTCTTTGCCGCACCATGCGTTTTCTGCTTTCCCGCCAGTATCAGCATTTCGCCGCGGTTTACCGCCAGGGCAACCTGCGCAAGGCCAGCCAGGTCGCCGGCGTGACCCAGCCGGCGCTGACCAAGAGCATCCGCCAGATCGAGGCATCCGTCGGCGCCAAATTGTTCGAGCGGACGCCCCAGGGCATGGTTGCGACCCCGGCGGCTGAAAAGCTCTACACGCTTTACGAATCCTTCGATCAGCAATCCCGCTATGCCCAGCTGGAGCTCGTGGAATTCCTCTCCGACACCGGCCCGCAGATCAGGATCGGCGCCGGCTTCGTCTGGGCCTGGCACCGCCTGTCGGATGTGATCGGCGACTATGTCAAGGCGCAGCCGTCCGTGCGGGTGAAGCTCACCACGGGCATCACCGACACGCTGATACCGCAGCTCGAGAACCACGAAATCGACATCGCGGTCTGCGATCTTCAGGGCATCATCCCGCCTCCCGGCTATGCGTGCCGCATGCTCTGGTCGACCGGGCGGCGGCTCTGGGCCAATGCGAACCATCCCCTGGCAGGCAAGATGAACCTCACCCTCGAAGACCTCTCGGCCTGCGTCTGGATCGGCTACACGACGGATACGCGAATGATGGCAATGCTGGAGCGCCAGTTTCGAGACGTGGACCTGAAGAAGCCGATCCAACTCGTCGAGACTTCCTCGCTGATGGCGCAGCTCAATGTGATGGCGAATTCCGAGTTCGTCGGCGTGATCGCCGACGATATCGCGGAGGAAGCGGCGCGGCGCGGACTGGTTCCGCTGGATTTCACGTCGGAGGACTGGGTGCTGCATGCGGGCGCAATGTATCCGCAGGAGGTCGAAAGCCACCCCGCATTCCGCCATCTGCTGGAACTGCTCCAGAAGCGCTGAGAGCCAGCCCATTTTTTCGGATCGAGGCGTTTTCAGACGCGGCCCGCCGGATGTCCGCCGGGATCGAATGTCATATGGAGCCTGAAGACCCGCGTGGCGCCGCGTCCGGATGGTTCAAGTAGCCCGGCCTCGCGGAGTGCTGCGCGCGGCTTCTTGTCGTGGGTCGCCGGTTCGATGCAGAACAGATTGGTGCCGTCGGCCGCGTTGCGGAGCGTCTGCAGGCAGGGAAGCGCGTCGCCGTCATAATCGAGAGCGAAGTGCGGCGCGGCCTCGCCAAAGCCTGCAAGAACGACCTGCACCGGCCCCGCACCGGACGGCCGGGTGCGGACGCCATCGGGCGACAGCGCGTCGGGGACATCCTTTCCGGCAAGCGTCAGGCGCGAACCGGGGCCCGCGAGCGGAAAGCCGAAATTGATGTGGTACATCGCCATCAGCGGCAGCGACCCCGAAAGCACCGTCACGCGATCGGTGAGCGTCAGGGACCGACCGCCGAGGGGAACGGTGATCTCGCGGTCGAGCCTGACGGTCGCGAGCCCGAGAACGAACTGGGTCGCCTCCGCCACGACGCGGAAAGTGCAGTCATCGCCGTCCCATACGGAGGCGCAGGCGGTAATCCGCGCCGGCATGCGCGCCATCCTGCCATGCAGGGGATAGGCGCGGCCCTCATCCGTGTCAGGCTGGCGAATGTGGTCGAAGCCGCAGGTCGACATCAGGCCGGAGAGCGTGGTGTTCTCGCCGACAGAGGCCGTTCCGCTCATGCCGATCGGCCCCGCCCAGCCGAACGGCACGTCATTGCACCAGACCTGACCGATATCGCAGCATCGGTCCGGCAGCAGTTCGACCCTGAGGCCCGCACCGCTGTCGATCTGGATCAGGCGGGCGCCGCTTGCCGGGCCATCCGTCTCCGCAAGCTGCCTGATGCCGGCGACCTTGGCGATGTCGGGGACGAAGGCAGCGAGTTCGTCGCGCTTCCAGTTCCTGCCGTAGAGTTTCATTCTCGGCCTCAGTTCAGCAGATTGCGCCCGTCATCGGCATCGAAGAGATGCCAGCTATCCTGAGAGGGCTGTATCGCGATGGTGTCGCCCTCCTTCGGCAGGCGCTGGCCGCCGGCGTCGCCTTCCGCCGCACGCACCGCGATCTCGGTTTCGCCAAGCCGGCCAAACACGAAGATCTCGTGGCCCAGCCACTCGATCGCATCGACGACGATGTTCGCGCCGGTGTCATCGCCCGCGGGGAGGATGGAGAAATGCTCGGGGCGGATGCCCAGATCGACGCTCTGCCCGGCGCCGACCCGCTCCTTCAGGAGGGCGAGGCGTTCAGGTGAGACCGCCAGCGTCATCGCTTCAGGTCCGTCGAAATTCACCGTCCCGTCTTCCACGGAAAGCGTGCCGCGGAAAATGTTCATTTCCGGCGTGCCGAGGAAGCCGGCGACGAAGCGGTTTGCGGGATTGAGATAGAGTTCCTTCGGCGAGCCGACCTGCTGGATTGTGCCCTCGCTCAAGAGCGCGATGCGATCGGCCATCGTCATCGCCTCGACCTGATCGTGGGTGACGAAGATCGAGGTCGCGCCGAGCTTGCCATGGAGGCGGCGGATTTCGAGCCGCGTCTGGGCGCGCAACTTGGCGTCGAGGTTGGACAACGGCTCGTCGAAAAGGAAGAGCTTGGGATTGCGCACGATGCAGCGCCCCATCGCGACGCGCTGGCGCTGGCCGCCGGAAAGCTGCCCGGGCTTTCGCTTTTGCAAACCTTCCAGGCCGAGCATGCTCACGGCTTCCGCGACACGGCGATCGATCAGCGCCCGGTCCTCGCCGCGCATTCTGAGCGCGAAGGACATGTTCTGCTCCACCGTCATGTGCGGATAGAGCGCGTAGGTCTGGAACACCATCGCCATGTCGCGGTCGGACGGGTCCGTATTGGTGATATCCTCGCCGTCGACACTGATGGTGCCGCCGGTGATGTCCTCCAGGCCGGCGATCATCCTCAGCAGCGTCGATTTCCCGCTGCCCGAAGGACCGACGAGGCAGACGAATTCGCCGGACGAAATGGTGAGATCAAGGTTTGGAATAACGGTGACGTTGCCGTAGCTCTTGCGGACGTTCTGAAGTTCGACGTGTGCCATGATTCACCTATTTGACCGCGCCGGCCAGAAGGCCGCGCACAACGAAACGTTGACCGAACATGATGAGAACGAGAGCCGGCAACATGGAAATGACCGAAGCCGCAGCCATTTCGCCATACCGGATCTGGTGTTCCTGGGCGAAAGTGGCGATGGCGACAGGCGCCGTCATCGTATGCTGGTCGGAGAGGTTGAGCGAAATCGCGAAATCGCTCCAGGACTGGATGAAGGCGAGCGCGCCCGCAGCCGCCATGCCGCCCAAGGAAAGCGGCAGGATGATGCGCCGGAAGACTTGGCCATAGCTGCAGCCATCAAGCCGGGCGGCCTCGACGAGTTCACGCGGGATCGCCAGCATGAAGCCCGTCATCAGGAACATGGTCTGCGGCAGGATGTGCACAGTATGGGTGAGTATCAGCGCCAGGTAGGTGCCGTGCAGGTTCGCCTGCGAAAACATCACATACCACGAGCCCACGAATGTCAGCGTCGGCAGCATGTGAAAAACCAGCGCCCAGCCGAGCACCAGGAACGAAACCCAGCGCGGCGGATTCAGCCGGACGATCGTGAACGCAGCGACCGTGGCGATCAGAAGCGCCAGCGCCGTGGCCGAAACGGCGACGATCGCGCTGTTGAGCAGGTTGGCGAGGAAATCCGACTGCCGCGAGAACAGGATCGATACGTAGTTGGCATCGGTCACCGGCGCGACCATCTTGCCCATCAGAATGTCGATCGGTCGCTTGAACGAGTTCGACAGGATCCAGACCAGCGGCCCCACGATCAGCAGCGCGTAGCCCCAGGCGACCATATCGCCGCCGGTAATCCTTCTGGATTGTGTTCTCATGGCTTGCTCCTGCGCATGCGGCGGCTGCGAATGACGAGGTTGACCACGACCGTCAGGACCGCGACGGCCAGCAGGGTCAGCAGCGACATCGCCGATCCCATGCCGACCCGGTCCTGACCGAAGAATGTCCGGTAGATCGAGAAATTGATGACTTCTGTCGATGTGCCGGGCCCACCGCCCGTCAGCAGGAAAATCTCGTCGAAAACCTTGAACGACAGCACCAGCCTGAGGCCGAGCGTGATCAGGATGGTCGGCATCATCATGGGGATGATGATGTGGATGAGTTCCTGCCACTTCGATTTCACGTCGAGCCGCGCGGCCTCGAGGATCTCGTCATCGAGGGTTTCAAGCCCGGTCAGCAACAGCAGGAAGACAAAGGGCGTCCAGTGCCAGACATCGACCCCGATGACCGAGGCAAGCGCGAACCGCTGGTCGCCGAGGAAATCGACGGGCCCCAGCCCGAATAGGCCGAGAAGTCCGTTCACGATACCGAAGTCGCGGCCGAGCATCAGCCGCCACATGGCGCCGATCACGATCGGCGGGATGACGATGGGCAACAGGAAAATCGCCGTCAGCAAGCCCCGGCCGAAGCCCGAAGACCGTCGCACGGCCAGCGCCATGAAGAACCCTGCGATCATCTGTATCGTGACCGCGGCGACCGCGAAGATGATCGTGTTCTTCACCCCGGCCCAGTAGACCGGCTCGCCGGCGAAGAGCTCGCGGAAATTCTTCAGGCCGATGAAGCTGATCTCCGGCTGACCACCGCTCCATTCGACGTTCGACAGGCTGAGGCCCGCGAGGTTGAACACCGGATAGACCGTGAGCACGACCAGCAGAACCACCGCAGGCACGAGCGAGGATATTATCCAGATGCGGTTAGCCTTTCCGGTTCGGCCGACTTCAGACTTGCGTTTCTGCATGGCAATATCCCGAAGGTCCGGCCCTTGCGAAGATGCAAGGGCCGGATCCAGCGCATTTACAGGTGGTTGGGTTCTTTGACGTCGTAACCGGCGCCTGTCAGGATCTTGTACATGTCGTCGGCCGAAGCGTTGAGCGCTTCGGTCGCCGTGATCTCGCCAATGACCGCACGGTTGAGATGGACGGAGATCGCATCACTGATCTGCGTGCCCTGGACCAGCGGCATGTTCATCCGCGCATTCGCCGCATTTTCCGAGAAGGCCGGAATGAAGGCGAAGGCCGGCTCGCTCGCCTGCTTCGTGTCGCCGAGGTCGCCACGAACCGGAACGCCGCCGTCAAGCACGTAATTGGCCTGGTTTTCCTTTTCGAGGAACCACTTGAAGAAATCCAGAGCGGCCTTTTGCTGGCTTTCCGGAACATTGCTCGCAATCCCGCCGACCCATTGCCCGGCAGCCGACGCGTGCATGCCGCCGGGTCCTGCTGGTATGAGGGCTGTTCCGATCTTGTCAGCCACGATCGAGCTGTTCGGATCGGTGAGCGAGGAATAGGCGGCAACCACCGCGATCGCCTGCGCCGCCTTGCCGGTCGACATAAGCTGAATCAGTTCGGCCTGCGCGATCGCGCCCGGATTGGGCGGCCCTGCTTCCTTGCCAAGCTTGATGTATTGCTCCAGCGCCGCAAGGCCCTCCTGGCTTGCAATGGTCGGCGTGAAGTCGCCCTTGGCCGGGTCGGCGAAGAAACTCGCCCCGTAGCTGAACAAATAGGGCGTGAAATTGTAGAGGATCGAATCGCGCGAGGCGCGCGGCACGAAGCCATAGATGTTCGGCGGATCGTTCAGGGCCTTGGCATTGGCAAGCAGATCGTCCCAGGTCACCGGCACCTCGAGACCGGCCTCTTCATAGAGATCCTTGCGATAGTAGAAAATCTGGACGTTGCCGTTGGTCGGGACGGACAGGAGTGTCCCATTCGGGTCGAAGCTGTGGGTTTCGGTATTCCAGTAGGTCGAGCTACCGAAGGTCAGCACGCTTTCGGGCAGGCTGAAGTCCGGATCGATCTCCTTGAGCGGCTTCAGGAAGCCGCCATCGTAAATCTCGGCCATGCCGGCCGCGTTCAGATTGACGATGTCATAATCGCCCTCGGTCGCGCGCAACGAGTTGCGGGTCTTTTCCATCATGCCGCCGAACGGCGTCACGTCGAGGTCGAAGCGCGTGCCGGTCTCCTCTTCGTAGGCATCCACCATGGCGATGAAACCGTCGAGCCAGGGCGACTGGTTGATGAGCACCCGCAGCGTCGTTCCGTCCTGCGCCTGCGCGGCTGCCGCCATTGCGAGCGTCATCGCGGCCGTCGCTGAAAGCACCATCATGCGTTTGCGTATGCGTTGAACTGTATGCATTGTCATTCTCCTCCCGTTTTATTTGCGAACGAACGCGCCGGCGCGGTGAGCCCCAGCCACGTATAGAAGTCATCGGTGGTGTCGTGCTCCTTCAGGATGCCCCTCAAGCCATCCTCGAAACGCGCCACGACCGCCGGATCATCGACAGGCGTCGACTGACCCGGATCGTTGGTCAGGTCATAAAGAGATGTTCCGAACCGCCCGAAGGGATCGCTGTAAAGACCGGGCCCACGCTTTGCCGGAACAAGGCCCGGAACGCGCAGCACGGGCGCGCCCTTGGTGAAATCAAGCGGCGGATGCAGCGTCGCGTCCGCGAGTTCCTCCACCGAGAACAGCGATTTCAGATGGGTCGGCATCAGCGTGTATTCGGCGGGCGCCGGGCCGTCACGATCCGGCGGATAGCGGAAATAGGTGTGGTGGCCGTCGGTCAGGCCGACCGGACCGCCATGCATGCCGAAGGCGATGACCCGCTCCCCGTCATCCCCGTCCAGCCGATCGAGGATCGAGCGGCCGCGCGTCTCCGGCGGCGCTTCAAGGTCGAAAATATCGAGCATGGTCGGCATCAGGTCGGGGGTCTGCGTCAGGGCGTCGATGCGGGTTCCGGCGCGATCGGCATGCGCCGGGTGATGCATGATCAGCGGAATATGCGAGAGTTCCTCGAAATAGGGCGGAATGTTCTTGCCCCACCACTCGTGCTCGGACAGCAGAAAACCGTGATCCGTCGACAGAACGAGGCAGGTGTCCTTCCAGAGATCGTGCGCGTCGAAATAATCGAGCAGCCGGCCGAAATGATGGTCGCACATGGCGACGAGGGCGTTGTAATTGGCCCTGATCTCGGCGATTTCTTCCGGCGTGTTGGTGCACGGCCCGTAGCGCGGCCAGTCGAGGATCGGCCCGTCGTAATCGGTCGGCAGCGCCTTGCGGTATTTCTCGGGAACGTGGAACGGCTCGTGCGGGTCGAAGCATTCGATCTGCAGCATCCAGTTGTCGGCGTCACGGTTGCAATCGAGGAATTCGAGCCCCTTGGTAATGCATTGCGGGCCCGGGAATACGTCCTCATCGCGGATGAAGGAACGGTTGATCTGGTGCTGCAGCCGGTTTCGTTCGCCCGGCTTGTTGTAATGAAGATCGGAATAGTCTTGGGCGAAGCGCTCAAGCGGCGGATCGACCATCGCTTTCCACGGGTCGAATTCCTGGCCGCGAACCAGATCCCAGGTCCGGTAGCGGTTGTGGTAGGTCGCGCCGCCATCCTCGAAATAGTGGAAATGGTCGGTGATCAAATGGGTGTAGACATTCGCCTTGTTCAAAATCGCCGGCAGCGAATTGTCGAAGGGCTCGAGCGGGCCCCATGAGCGATGCATGAAATTGAGCCTGCCGGTGTGCATGTCGCGGCGGGCCGGCATGCAGGGGAGACTACCGACATAATGGTTGTCGAAGGTCATCGCCCGCCTGGCGAAGCGATCGAAATTCGGCGTCGCAACCTCGCGACCGCCATAGGTGCCCAAAGCCAACCGGTTCAGCGTGTCGAACAGGACGAATACAAGCTTCATGAGTGATCTCCCTGCCCGGATACTAGACATTTGCCAATTTTTGAAAAATACCTTCGGAGCGAATAGCGATAACCCTGAGATATCGCTATTCGCTCGGGCAGCACCGTCTCCATCGGCGGGAGCGAGAACATTCCGGCAATGAGGCTTCGTCTTGATAGCGTCAGGGACGTATGCGGGGAGCGGGTAATTCCTCTCGTTCCCGCAGCGGCTCCGTCACCGCCTTCAGGGAACGGATCATCTGGGTGATCGGCGCGAAATCCGCGAAACTCCGGTGAAACGTGATCCCGGTCGGGATGCTCCAGCGAAAGCCGTCAAGCGCAACTTCCTTCAGGTCGCGCCCTTCCGAGGTCGCGCTGAGAGGCACCGGCATGCAGCCGATGAACTGGTGCTCCGCGATCATCTTGAAGGCGATCTGCAAGGAATGGGATTCCAGCGCCACGCGGGGCTCGGGCAGGCCGCGGGCCTCGAAATAGTCGCGGATCTGGATGTTCGCCTGCTGGCCGCTGAAAAGGCACAGCCATGGATAATCCAGCGTGTCGGCCGGCTCGACGCGATCCTTTTGAAACAGCGGATGCTGGCTGGAAGCGAAGATCGCGTTCTGCTGCTGGTAGAGTTCGATGGTCCTGAACGCGGCTCCGAGATTGAGGGTGCCGCCCTCCGTGCGCGGAATGCCGCCCGCATAAACGCGGATGTCGCCCGATTTCAGCAACGGCAGCAATTCGCTGCCCACGCCGGTGGATACCTGCACCTTCAGATGCGGGAAACGCCGGCGGAGGTCGGCGAGCATGTTGGGAAAGTGGACGGACGAGTAGACGGGCCCGCCGCCGATGCGCATCGTTCCGCCGAGCCCGTTCGACTGCGCGCCAACCTCGACAATGGCCGCGTTCCAGGCGGCCTCGACCTCGCGGGCGCGGATATGCATCATCTCGCCTGCTTCCGTCAGCCGGACGCCGCGCGGCAGGCGCAGGAACAGCTCGGCCCCGAACGCCTCCTCCAGAAGCCGGATCGATTTCGTCAGGGCCGGCTGGCTGATATTCATCGCCCGCGCGGCGCCGTGAAAGCTGCCGGCATCGACCACGCCGAGAAAATGCTGAAACCGCCAGATGTCGTGCATTACCGCTCCTCCTCTTTGCGGATCGAGGATAGACTGCGGCAGAAAGGATAACCAGAGGATATCGCAGGAACCGGTTTGAGCAAACCGGCCCGCTTCCGCTGAAGGATCAAACAACTGGGCCCGCAATCGAATCGGCGGCGCACCCTCGAGCCGCGCATACCGAAGCTTCGCGCCGGCTGCCATTTCCCGATCTTCCTCGAACCGCATCGCATGGCCGAGAAGGTCCTGACGGCGGTGATCCCGGAAGCCCTATGGACGGTCCGCGAACGGCTTTCCGAATTCGGCCTCGAATTCCTGTTCGTCCCAGAAGCCGATCAGAATGCCGGGCGGTTCCCCGCCCGTCATTGCCTCGATCCGATCGGGCGAAAGGGTGATGCGGTTGTGGTGTTGCCGTGACCAGGCGAACAGGGCCTGCGCCATGGTCGCCCGCTGCAAGACGTGCTCCTCCTGGTCGCTTCCGCCCAGATCGTTCAGTTCCAGCGGGTCCGCCTCAAGGTCGAACAGCATCGGCCGGAAGCCTTCGGCATGGACATATTTCCAGCGCTGGTCCCGGATCATGATCAGCCGCGCGTCTTCCTGCGGGTTGCCGATGATCTTTCGTGCCTCGCGTGTCGCATAGTCATATTCGGAGATCGCGTAGCGGCGCCAAGTCTCGGCCGGCCCCCTCTTGTGGAGCAGCGGATCGAGGAACTGGCAAGAGACGCAGCCGCAGTGGCGAGCCGGTTCTGAGCGGTGCTCGCGGCGCTTCGTCCGAGCCTGACCATCCGGTTGCTAGTCTCCAGGCGCCGTTGCGGCTTTATCAAGCAAAGACATCGCCGCCTGATGCCGGCGTCTTTCGCGATAGGCGGAAAATTGCGTGTCGGCGATCACGCCTGCCAGGATGACGCTGCCCATGACCGCGAAATTCAGGGATGAGGGAATGCCGAGAAGGTTGACGAGGTTCTGCAGCACCTGAAGCAGGATGACGCCAAGCACGACGCCGATGATCGAGCCCTCCCCGCCGCGCAGCGAAAACCCGCCAAGCACGGCGGCGGCAATCCCGTAAAGCTCGTAGAAATTGCCGTGCGATGCCGGCTGCACCGAGCGTGTGTACATCGCGAAGAACACCGCGGACAGGCCGGTCAGCAGCATGCACAGCACATAGGCCGAGACGATCACCCGGCGCGTATTGATCCCGGAATAGCGCGCCGCCTCCTCGTTCTTGCCGACGGCGAAGAGATGACGGCCGAATACGGTGCGATGCAGGACAAACCACGAGACGACGGCGACGAGGGCGAAGGCGATCACGGAGTGCGGGATGCCGAAGCTGCGGCCGGCGACGAGATATTCGAGCGCCGGAAAATCGGTTCCGAAGGTGAAGCCTGCCGTGCCGTCGCGGGTGTAGAAACGGGCAATGCCGCGATAGATCAGCAGCCCGCACAGGGTCACCACGAAGGGCTGGAGCTTCAGCCTGGTTACCAAGAGGCCGTGCAGCAGGCCGATGAAAACGGCGAGCACAAGAACAATCGCGAGCGCAACCGGCCATGCCACGCCATGGGTCGCGATCAGATCGATGAAGATCACCCCCAGAAGCGCGATGACGGAGCCGACCGAAAGCTCGATCCCGCCGGTCACGATGACGAAGGCTTCGGCGATGGAAAACAGACCGAAAAGCCCGATCAGGTTGGCCGTGTTCGCAAGGTTGATCGGCGACAGGAAGCGCGGATTGACCAGCGCCACGATCGCTCCGACGCAGATGACCAGAACCGCGAGCCCGATATCTTTTCTATGCATTGTCATACCCCCTATCCGACGGCAAGGCGCAGGATGTTTTCCTCCGACAGCGCCTCATGTTCCAGGATTCCGGCGATGCGGCCGTGGCTCATCACGGCGACGCGGCTCGATACGCCGATCACCTCCTCCATGTCCGAGGAGATCATCAGAAGCGCCGTGCCGTTCGCGGCGAGTTCGCGCATCAGACGGTAGACCTCCGCCTTGGCGCCGACATCGATCCCCCGCGTCGGCTCATCCAGGATGATGACTTTCGGCCGTGTGGCCAGCCATTTCGCCAGCACGATCTTTTGCTGGTTGCCGCCCGAAAGCTCCGCGGCGGGCCGGTCGAGCCGGCTGGCCTTGATCGCCAGGTTGTCGCGCGCGTCGACCGCCAGAGCGAGCTCGGCCCGCCGGTCGACGAAACCGCGTCGCGACAATGCGGCAAGGTTCGGCATCGCGATATTCCCGGCGATCGTAAAGTCGAGAAACAGGCCTTCCGACTTGCGGTCTTCCGGCACAAGACAGATCCCGGCCCTGATCGCGGCCGGCACCGAGCCCGGCGCAACCGGTTTTCGCTCGACGGTCACCGTTCCGGCTTCGATCGGATCGATGCCGAAGATGGCGCGGGCAAGCTCCGTGCGCCCCGCGCCCACAAGCCCCGCAAGCCCGAGGATTTCGCCGCCGCGCAACGCAAGATCGACGCTTTCATGCGGATAGGCGGTGGTGCGCAGGCCCCGCGCCTCGAGCACGATAGGCCCGCGCTCGGCATCGGGCTTTTCATAGAATTCCGAGACCGGACGGCCAATCATGAGGCGCACCATCGCATCCTTGCGGATATCGGCGCCGACGAGGTCGCCGGCATTCCTGCCATCGCGCAGACCGACGACCCGATCGGCGACCTGCTCTATTTCGCCAAGACGATGGGTAATGAACAGGACGGCGACGCCCTGGTCGCGCAGAAGCCGGATGATGTCCAGCAGGCGCTGCGTCTCCGAAACGGTCAGGCTCGATGTCGGCTCGTCCAGGATCAGCAGGCGCACATTGGTGGAAAGCGCCCGCGCGATTTCCAGCAATTGCTGTTCGGCAAGCGGAAGCTCCGCGACCGGATCCGACGGGCCGAAGCGCGTGCCGAGCAGGGCGAGCAACGGCCGGACGCGGTCTTCCATCGCCGCGCGGTCGATGAAGCCGAACAGGCCCTTGCGCATTTCCCGACCCAGCATCACGTTGCCGGTCACATCGAGATTTGAGAACGGGTTCAGTTCCTGGTGCACGAAGGCTATGCCATGCGAAAGCGCGCGGGCGGGCGTCAGGCTTTCCATGCGGTGGCCCTCAATGACGATTGCGCCGTGGTCCGGCCGGATCGCGCCGCCGAGAACCTTCATCAGCGTGGACTTGCCGGCGCCGTTCTCGCCGATCAGGCCGACCACCTCGCCGCCGGCGATCTCCAGCGAGACGTCGTTGAGGGCAATCGCGCTGGAATAGACCTTGGTGATGCCGCTCAACGTCAGGGAAATGGGGTTGCCGATCCGTGCCATCGCTACCTCAAATGCGTCCGATTGACCCGTGCGGACGACGATGTCCGCACGGGCGGGAAATGCCTGTGGCGACAGGAGGGACGCCGCATTTCCCGTGCTAGCCGTTGATGCGCTTCTTGAGCTCGGCCTCGAAGGCATCGACATTGTCCTGGTCGATGATCTTGGTCGGCACGATGATCAGCCCGTCCGCCGGGATTTCCGATCGGTCGCCCTCCAGATAGGACGCCATCAGCTTCATGCCCTGATAGCCCCACTGGTAGGGGTCCTGCACGACGGTGCCCGCAAACGAGCCTTCGCGAACGGCGCCAAGCGTGATCGGGTCCTCGTCGAAGGCGACGACGGTGATGTCGCCCAGCTTGCCCGCCGCCTGCAGCGCTTCGTAGATCTTGGGCGGATTATAGGAATAAAAACCCACCATGCAGTTGATGTCGGGGCTTGCGGCCAGCACGTCATCGACATTGGAGCGAGCGCGGGCGAAGTCGACATCATCGCCGCGCACATCCACCAGTTCTATGCCCTTGCCTTCGACCGCCTGGCGGAAGCCCGCGATGCGTTCCCTGGCATTATCCGCGCCGAGAAAGCCGACAAAGCCCATGCACTTGCCGCCATCCGGCATCGCGCCGACCGCGATTTCACCGGCCTGCATGCCGGCGGCGGTGTTCGACGAGCCGAGATAGGCGATCCGGTCGGATTGCGGCGCGTCGCTGTCGGTGGTGAACAGCGGCACCTGCGCGGCAATGCGGTTGAAGGCGTCGATCGAATTCTTCGGATCGGCCGACGAGATCATGATCGCGTCCGTGCCGGCGGCGACCAGATCGTCCATCAGGGCATTCTGCAGGGCGGCGGTGCCCTGCGCCGGATAGCGGAACTGCAGCTCGTAGCCCGGAAGCTCGGCCTGCGCCGCGTTGACGCCTGCCTCGGCCAGTTTCCAGAAGTCCGATGCGGCATTGACGACGAAGGCGAGCTGCGGTTTGTCGTCGGCCATTGCGGTTGTTGCGGTTACAGCGAAGCCCGCTGCAGCCAGGAGTATGGATGTCTTGTTCATGATGTCCTCCCGCGACCCTCTCCTCCAGGATCGCTTACCAGGTTGAAAATGACGCACGACAACGCCGCAGCGGGCCTTGCTCGACGCCGTGGCATGCGACGGTGCGGACGGGCGACTGCGTGAAGAGCAAGCCGCCCGCCGGGGTCTCAGTTGTTCTCGCAAAAGCCGGGTTCGTCCGCGGTGCAGACGTCGAGCCCGGTGAACAGCGGATCATCGACCTTTTCGCCATTGATCAGCTGGATCATGACGTCGGGCGCGCGATAGCCCATCTCGAACGGACGCTGGCCGACCTGCACATGGCTGCGTCCCTCGCGGAAGGCCTTGGTCTGCGGCGGCAGCGTGTCGCCGGCGATGATGATCAGGTCCTTGGATTTCAGCCTGTCCATCACCTGGTCCGTCACCTGGGTATAGGCCTGCGGGGCGAACTGCGCCCAGCCGCCGATCAGGATGAAGGCGTCGAGATCCGGATTGGCGGTGAACACATCCGACATCTGCTGGTTGGCGAGATCGGCCTGGTCATTGGTGAAGACCGGGCAACCCTCGATCTCGGTCCAGCCGTTCTGGCCGGAGAGCCGGTCGACATTCTTCTCGCCCGCGATCGTGTCGCGGAAGCCCTGGGCGCGGGCATTGATATTGTCGGCGGCGACATTGCCGAGCTGGAGGCAGACCGTGCCGCCGTCAGCGCGGAGCTTTTTCGCCTCTTCCGCCATTTTGACGCCCATCAGGTAGTTGTCCGTGCCGAGATAGGTCTTGCGCAGATCGCGATCCTGCTCAAGGAAATCGGCGTCGATGGTCATGACCGG
>NZ_DEPM01000026.1:9024-19751 GCF_002358775.1 Martelella sp. UBA3392 | reverse complement strand
GCGATCGCCGCAACGCCGCGGGTCAAGAGATCATCGACGATCTGCACCTCGCCGGCTTCGTCGGAGGACGAGGCGGGCCCGGTGTAGAGGCACTCGTATTCGCTGTCCTTGTTTTCCGAAAGCCACTTCTTGCAGCCGAGATTGATCTGCTCGAAGAACGGGTTGTCGAGCCCCTTGACCACGATGGCCAGCGTCTTCTTGTCCTGAGCCCCCGCCTGACCGGCAAGAAGCATTGCCGCCGACAGGGCGGTTATAGCCAGATACTTGATTTTCATTGCATTTCTCCTCCTCTTTGCAATCGCCGGCAAAGGCTCCTTCCTCAGCCGGGATACCAGACAATGCGCGGGTCGTTTTCGCCGCGCCTGTAGTTCCATGCACGTTCAAAGAGTTCCTCGAGGCCGACCGATGGCTTCCAGCCCAGCACCTTGCGGGCCTTGGCATTGTCCAGCCAGTTGCTGTGAAACGGCGTCGCTATCTCGGCCCGGTCCCTGCCGTTGGTCTCCATCAGCGCGGCGACCGCGCCGTAATCGACCGGTTCGTTCATGGCGATATTGAAGAGCTCGCCACGGGCGTCAGGATTGTCGATCGAAAGCAGGATCGCGCGCACCAGATCGTCGACATGAATGAAGTTGCGCTTCAGAAACCCGCCTTCGGCGTCGCGCATGGCGGGAAAGACGTCGCCGTTGCGCATTTTCGCAAGATCGTCCGCCTCGACCAGCGTTTCCCAGGGCGGCCCGCCGAACTGCGTGTCGTCAAGGGCGAAGGCATATCTGAAATCGTCCTTTTCCATGATCCATGGCGCCCGCAGGATCGTGTAGCCGAGGTCATACTGGATGCCGAACTGTTCCAGCATCACCTCTTCCATCACCTTGGTCAGCGCATAGACGCCCGGATAGGCGCGACGCGGCGCGGCTTCGGTGATTGGCGCGGCGTAACCCTGAAAGATATGGCCGACAACGCAATCGCCGCTGAGCAGCAGGAACTGGCGGCCTTTCTCAGACCGGCGGAACCGGTCGAGCAGCAGGTAAAGCCCCTTCAACGCGACATCGATGGCGAGATCGGGCGATTCCTTCACCGCGGCCAGATGAACAACATGGCTGACGCCTTCCAGCGCCCGCGCGACCACCTGTTCGTCGGCCATCGAGCCGCGGATCACGGTGACCCGGCGATCGTCGGTTTCGATGGCACGGTTGTTGCAAAGCGCGACCACCTCGAAATCCGAAAAACGCTGCTCGGCCAGAAAGGCGGGCAAGAACGCCTGTCCCACTTTCCCGGCCGCACCGGTCACCAGCAGCTTCATCCGCAACCCCCTCGATATTTCCTTGTGTCGGACGTGATAATTATTTACTAATAATATTAAGTCACGTTATTATTGATTTAGTAATGGCGTTGAAGGAGGCAGCCGGACAAGCATTCGGCTTTCCGGGTCGGCGCTGGACAAGAAGGAGGGGACCTGTGTCGAGACTTGTTTTGTCGGGAATATCGAAGAATTTCGGGGCCATTCAGGCCCTGTCATCTGTGTCGCTTTCGGTGGCGCCGGGCGAGGTGCTGGGCCTGATGGGCGATAACGGCGCGGGCAAGAGCACGCTGGTAAAGATCATCGCCGGCAATTTCCCGCCCTCGGCGGGCGAGATCCGCATCGACGACAAGCCCGTGACCTTCCACCGGCCGCGCGATGCGCAGAAGGAGGGCATCGAAGTCGTCTACCAGGACCTGGCGCTTTGCGACAATCTGTCGGCCGCCTCGAATGTCTTTCTCGGTCGCGAGGCCATGCGCCGGGTCGGGCTCGTCAAATATCTGAACTACCGCCAGATGAACGAGACCGCGGCAGACCTCTTCCGCCAGCTCAAGTCCGAGACCCATCCGCGCGACCTCGTCCGGAAAATGTCGGGCGGGCAGCGCCAGGCAGTCGCCATCGCGCGCACGCTGCTGTCGAAGCCGAAGATCGTGATGATGGACGAACCGACGGCGGCGATCTCGGTCCGGCAGGTCAAGGAGGTGCTGGACCTGATCCTGCGCCTCAGGGATCAGGGCATCAGCGTCATCCTGATCAGCCACCGGATGCCGGATGTCTTCGGCGTCGCCGACAGGATCGCCGTTTTGCGGCGCGGCGAGCTCGTCGCCAGCAAGCCTGCTTCAGGCTCCTCTCCCGAAGAAGTCACCGGTCTCATCACCGGCGCAATCGACGCGGCATAGAAAGGCGGACCGATGACCACCATGGACCATGTGATATCAAGAAGTCAGCACCGCAACTGGGCATCGAAGCTCGCCACCCAGCAGCTTTTCTGGGTGTTCGTCGCCGCGATTGCGGCCTGCCTGGCGCTGAGCCTCATGACCGATACCTTCGCCAGCGAGAGAAACCTGTTCAACGTCGCCCGCAACTTCGCCTTTGTCGGCATCATCGCGATCGGCATGACGGTGGTGATCGCCTCGGGCGGGATCGACCTGTCGGTCGGCTCGAGCGTGGTTTTGAGCGCGATGGTGATCAGCGTGCTGATGGCCGGCGGCATGTCGTTCTGGCTGGCCGCCCCGATGGCGATCGGCGCAGCACTTCTGGTGGGGCTCGTGAACGGCGTGCTGATCGCCTATGGCGGGATGCCGCCCTTCGTGATCACGCTCGGCACGCTTTCGGCCGCGCGCTCTCTCGCCATGGTGCTTTCCGACAACAAGATGATCTGGGAATTCGGGCCCGACCATGATCTGCTACTATGGATCGGGGGCGGGTCGACGCTTGGCATTCCGCACCCGCTTTACGCGCTCGCATTGCTGACGGTCGTCATGTCGTTCGCGCTCAAATGGACGCGATGGGGCCAGCATGTCTATGCGATCGGCAGCAATGAGAGCGCCGTGCGCCTGACCGGCATTCCGGTCAAGCGGCTCAAGGTCAGCATCTACATGTTCTCCGCCTTCACCGCGGGCGTGGCGGGTATCCTGATGGCCGGATGGCTCGGCAGCGTCACCACCAATCTCGGCCAGGCGCTGGAACTGACCGTGATCGCCGCCGCGGTGATCGGCGGCGCCAACCTTGCCGGCGGCGAGGGCACGGCAATCGGCGCGGTCGTGGGCGCGCTGCTGATCGAGGTCATTCGCAACTCGCTGATCCTCCTCGGCATCTCGACATTCTGGCAAGGAATGTTCATAGGTACATTCATAATTATTGCGGTGGCCTTCGACCGAATCAGGCATTTCAGATCATGACGCCTGCAAACGGTGACTGCGCCGATCGTCTTGGAGAATGCATTGAAACCGACAATGATGGATGTCGCCGCCCGCGCCGGCGTCTCCCAGGCCACCGTCTCCCTCATTCTCAACGGCAGTTCCGGCGCCCGCTTCAGCGAAGCGACGCGCAAAAGGGTGTTCGATGCCGCCGAGGCGCTGGGCTATCGCCTGTCCAACAAGACGGCGACCGCCAGCCACGCGGCCGCCAAGGTCATCGTCTTCCTCGTCGATGAGCTCACCACCGACCCCTGGATGGCGCTCGCCTTCGAGGGCGCGCGGGAAAAGGCTCTGGAGAGCGGGATCATCGTCACGCTTGGCGTGTTCCGCAAGGGCGAGGATCCGGATGATGGGGTATTGTCCATCTGCGAAAGCCAAACGCTGGTGGGCTATATCTTCGGCACCATCCTGACCCGCAAGATCGATCCGCCGCAGGCGCTTCTCGATGCGCCTTCCGTGCTGGTCAATTGCTACGACCAGCAGCGCCGCCTGCCCTCGATCGTGCCCGGCGACGTGGCCGGCGGACGCGCCGCGACCGAGCGGCTGATTGCCGGCGGGCGCAAGCGCATCGCGCTCATCAACGGCCAGGAGGGGCTCGACAACCCGCGCGACCGGCTGCGCGGCTACAAGCAGGCGCTTGCCAGCAACGACCTCGCCTATGACCCCAAGCTCGTGCACTACGGTAATTGGGAGCCGTCCTCCGGCTATGAGAAGACCCACGAACTGATGAGGCTTCCCGACCCGCCCGACGGCATTTTCTGCGCCAACGACCTGATGGCGATCGGTTGCCTTGAGGCGCTCAAGGAGCTCGGAAAATCCATCCCCGGTGATGTCGCCGTCGTCGGCTTCGACAATCGCGATATCGCCCAGTTCACCATGCCGCCGCTGACGACCTACCATCTCCCCATGTTCGAAATGGGCGCGATGGCCGTCGAATTGCTCGAGGACATGATGGGCGGACTGACCAGCGCGCATGATCAGCTCAAGGTCGAGTGTACCCTGATCGAGCGGGTCTCGGGTTAGAGCTTCGGGCGTTCATCTGCGGCCCGTGCCCTTGAACTTCATGACTGCCATTGAGTATCATTCGGCCGTCTTGCCGGTGTAAGAATCCGCGAGCGGCGTTTCGATCTTGGAAATCACCTTGCGGATACATTCTTCGGCACGCGTCACTGCTGTGTCGAGCGTGCTGTCCTTGCGGCGACCGAGCCTCAGTTCGTGGCTTGCAATGTCGCGGCCATGGATCGGAACATAGACGAGATAGCCCTCCTTCAGGTCTTCCTCGACATCGATACGGCTGAGGAAAGTGATCGCCTCGCCGGTGCGCGCGATCGATTTCAGAAGCTCGATCGAGTTCGAGAGCACCGTCGTGCGCAATGGAAAACCGGCCACGGCAAAGGCCTCGGTGACGAGATGGTTGATGGTGACGGATTCGTCCGGCAGAACGATCGGCCATTTCGCGATTTCAGCAAGCCGCAGATGCGGCCGGCTTGCAAGCGGATGTTCCCTGCTCACCACCACACCAAGCCGGGTCGGAAATGCCAGGTTGGCGGTGATGCCCGTTCCGTTCGCCCAGGCATAGGCCAGCCCCAGATCGCACTCGCCATTGACGAGATCGCTTTCGACGCCGGCCTCGGTCTGACTGCGCACGGTTATCGCGATGCCCGGATTCTCGGAGCGGAACACGCGGAGGATCAGCGGAATAATGCCGGCGGCGAGGCCATGCATCGCCGATATGCGGACCCGTGGGCCATCCGCGCCGGCAAGCTCGCCAAGGCGTTTCTTCATTCGCTCGCTGTCGCGCAGCGTCTGGCGAATATGGGCGACGACCACCTCACCGGCGGCGGTCACCTTCATGCCTCCGGAATGGCGGATGAACAGCGGCGTTCCCATTTCCTCCTCGAGCTGGATGATCCGACGGTTGATCGAGGAGGCGGAAACATTGAGGACATCGGCCGCCGCGCGGATGGAACCGCGCCGTGCAACCTCGTCAATCTGTGCCAGAAGGGTCGAATGAAGCATAAGTTGATGTTTTTCAGTAGGTTGTTGCGTATGGAGTATGAGCGTACGCTTTTTGTGCACGCTGGTCTCACAAAAAAACGCTCGCCTCGCAGGAAACTTCGCCGGTAAGTTTCAATTCAGAACCCGGCTGTCCGAACGGCCGGATAAAGGGGAATTGCAAGCCATCGCCGAACGCGCATGGAACCGAGGCAATGCATTGCCCGGACCGAAAGAGCTGCGCGGCTTCGGCGAAAGGAGAACCGGATTTGAGAGAGTTGGCCGGTACGCTTTCAGCAGCGCTGAACAGGGTGGTTGACGCCGTCGTCGTGATCCTGCTCGCCGCGCTCGTGCTCGACGTGTGGATCGGGGTGCTGGATCGCTATATTTTCCATTGGCAGTTCAACTGGCCGGAAATCATGGCCCGCTACCTGATGATCTGGGTGGCCCTGCTTGCCATTTCCTGCGGCATTGCCCGCCGCGATCACATCGGCCTGACGATCCTGATTGACCGCTTTCCGGTAACCTTGCGCCGAGCCATCCTGATCGGCTGCGATCTCCTGGCGCTGGCGCTGTTTGTCTGGACCTTCATTTACGGTCTGCAGTTCGCCATCAGCGGCGCCTCACGCTTTGCCCTGATCTTCGGCATGTCCATGGCGCCGGCCTTTGCCGCAGTGCCAACGGCGGCGGCCCTGGCCTCGGTACAGCTGCTTTTGTGTCTGGTGCGCGATGCCGGGCAGTACACCGTGCAGGACCAGGCGGCGGAGGTCTGACCATGGCAGTCGGTTTCCTCTTCTTCGCGCTGCTTCTGCTTGGCATGCCGATCGCCTTTGCCATCGGCCTTGCCGGCCTGACCGGACTGATCCAGCTCGACAATCAGCGCTTTCTTCTGACCGGCGTTTCGAAGCTCTTCACCGGCATGGATTCCTTCACCTTCCTCGCCATGCCGTTCTTCATCCTCGCCGGCGAGATCATGAACCATATCGGCATTACCAATCAGCTGATGCGGCTGGCGCATGTCATGGTCGGGCATTTCCGCGGCGGGCTCGCCCATGCCAATATGGTGGCTTCTGTGTTGTTCTCGGGACTGACGGGTGCGGCCACCGCCGATGCCGCCGCCTTCGGCAAGACGCTGGTGCCGGAAATGGTTCGTAACGGCTACAGGCGCGACTATGCCGCTGCCGTCACGGCCGCCGGCTCGATCATCGGCCCGACCATTCCGCCATCCGGACTGATGGTCGTCTACGGATCGTTGATGGGCGTTTCGATCGGCGGCCTGTTTGCCGCCGGCATCCTGCCCGGCCTGATGATCTGTGCGGTCTGCATGGCGATCATCGCGCTCGGCGCGGCGCGCAACAACCTGCCGCGGGCGGAACGCCGGGCGACGATGAAGGAGCTGGCCAGAGCCATCTGGAGCGCCGGTCTCGCCCTGATGATGCCGGTCATCATTCTCGGCGGTATTCTTGGCGGCATCGTCACGCCGACGGAAGCGGCCTCGGTGGCCGTTGCCTATGCGCTGTTCGTCGGTCTTGTCATCTATCGCAACCTGACGCTCTCCGACCTCTACCAGATGCTGCTGACCACGGCGCGCACGACCGGGGTCATCTTCGCCATCATCGCCTTTGCCTCGATGCTCGGCTGGTGGATGAGCTTCGAACGCATACCGCAGGCAATTGCGGGAGCGGTATTGTCGATTTCCTCGAATCCGGCCGTGATAATCTTCCTGGTGGTGCTGATCCTGCTCGCCGTCGGCATGGTCATGGATATCACCGCCATCCTGATCATTCTTGCGCCGGTGCTGGTGCCGCTCGCCAATGATATCGGCCTGCAGCCGATCCATTCGGGCATCATCTTCGTGCTGGCCCTGAACATCTCGCTGATGACGCCGCCGGTGGGCGCCTGCCTGTTCGTGCTCTCCTCGGTCACCGGCGAGAAGCTCGAGCGCATCGCGGCCAAGCTCTGGCCGTTCCTGATCGCTGAAATCGGCGTGCTCTTCGTCTTTGCCTACTGGGAGTGGCTGGCTCTTCTGGTGCCGCGCCTGCTGGGCTTTGCGAACTAGCCATGACGGCAACCCATTCTGCCTAACGGTCCGGCGATCTTCGCCGGGACGATCCCCCTGTCGCGCCTGCCGCGGCATGCATCAACCACGATAAAAGAGGACGAACATGAAAAAGACTTTGATTGCAGCCCTGACGCTCACCCTTCTGGGCAGTGCCCAGGCCTTTGCCCAGGAAAAGGTCATCCGCTTTGCCCATGACAGCAACGGCGACATCTACGACAACCCCAATCATGCCTGCGCTTCGGTGTTCGCCAGCATCGTCAACACCGGCAGCAATGGCGAGCTGAAGGTGGAAATCTATCCCGGCGGCCAGCTCGGCACCATCGGCGAGGCCGTGCAGATGGTTCGTGACGGCGTTATCGAGGTGACCAACGCCTCTACCGGGGCGCTCGCGCCCTATTACCAGAACATCGACGTGCTCAACCTGCCTTTCGCCTTCGACAGCAATGGCGCCGCCGATACCGTATTCAACGGTCCGTTCGGCCATGCGCTGAAGAAGGACATCGAAGAGAAACTCGGTGACGTCGTGGTGCTCGGCTACCCGGATACCGGCGGCCTCTTCGTTATCTCGAACTCGGAAAAGCCGATCAGTTCGCTCGAGGACATGGAAGGCATCCGGCTGCGCACCATGACGCTGCCCTCTCACCAGGCGATCATGAATGCGCTCGGCATGGAGGCCTACCCGTTGGCCTTCTCCGAGGTCTATTCCGGTCTGCAGACCGGCGTCATCGACGGTCAGATGAACCCGATCCCGATCCTGGTTTCGGCCAAGCTCGATGAGGTTCAGCAGTATCTGACGCTGACCAACCACCTCTACTCGCCCTTCACCATGCTGTTCAACAAGGCCTTCTATGACGACCTGACCGAAGACCAGAAGAACCTGATCCACACCGCTGCCCAGTCCTGCGAAAACGCCGCGCGCGGAATCTCGCGTATCATCGAAGCCTCCGATCGCGGTCTCGCAGGCCTCGCCGGCAAGATGACGATCACCGCGCTTTCGCCCGAGGATCGCGCGCAGATGCGCGAAGTGACCGATGCGGCCTTCGACAAGTACATGGCAGAAAACCACGGTGAGGATGCGATCGCGCTGGTCGACCTGCTGAAGCAAGAAAGCCAGCAGGCGAATGCGACCCGCTATTTCGGCGACGAGTAATGCCCTGGCCGGGGCAGGGCAAGCGCCTTTCCCCGGCCTTCCGGGCTCGATCGCCCGGTCCATGTTGATCTGTCTCGGAAGGATAAAACGTGCGTTCGAGCCTTGGTGAAACGAGATCGCGCATCAAGCGCTCGCATGCGCTTGTTTGCGCGGATAGTCATGAGATCATCGGCCTGCCTCACTGGCCGGACACCGATGTTGTCTCATATGTGACGCCGGGCCTCGGCGCCGGCTTTTCACTTTTCAGGATCGTCGCCAGGCGTGACACGCTTGTTGCGCCGCCACCCCATGGCGGCATCCGCTTCGTTCTGATCCGTTCGGGTGAGGTGCGCGTGACGGATGGCGCCGAGACACGCCTGCTGCGCCCGGACGATTATGCCTATCTTCCATCGCCGGCACCGTTCACTCTGGAACTTTCGGCAGATGCTGAAATCCTCTGCCTGGAGCATGCCTACAAGCCGCTTTCCGGTTACGAGCCGCCGGGCGCGCTCTTCGGCGCGATTCCGGCCATCGATCCTGTGCCTCTCAAAGGCAACGAGCAGCTCCACGTTCAGAAGCTTCTTCCGGAGGCGCCGGGCTTCGATATGGAGGTCAACGTCATGACCTTCGCTCCGGGTGGCTCGCTGCCATATGTCGAAACCCATTTCATGGAGCACGGGCTCGTCATGCTTGACGGCGGGGGCATCTACCGCCTTGACGATAGCTGGTACCCGGTTGCGCAGGGCGACGTCATCTGGATGGCGCCGTTCTGCCCGCAATGGTTCGGCGCACTCGGGCGGGAAGACGCGCGCTATCTGATCTACAAGAACTGGAATCGTGACCCGCTGGCCTGACGCCAATCGTTACCTGCCGGCCCCAGGCCGCGTTCGAGATGATTTGCTGCCGGAACGCCAAGCCAGACGGCTGAAGCGGGCTTGCAGCCGAGTCCTTCTCCCTTTTCGGCCTCGCCTCCAAATGTCATCGATCCGCGTAATCAACCGACGCCTCGCCAAACACCTTGAAAATCCATAACTCCTTGGTTATGAGTTAATCATAACCGGAGAGCTATGAATTGCCCCTGACCCAACCCGACGACATCCTGTTTCGAACGCTGGCGGACCCGACACGCCGGGCGATCTTCGAGCGCCTGTGTCGAAAGGGGGATCAGACGGTCAAAGCGCTGACGGAACACGCCGGGATTTCCCAGCCGGCCGTCTCCAAACATCTCAGCGTGCTCAAGCGCGCCGGGCTCGTCGTCGACCGCCAGGACGGCCGCCAGACACATTACAGCCCGCAACTTGACGCCCTTGCGCCGTTGACGGACTGGACGGAACGGATGGCGAGCTTCTGGGAGCGCCGCTTCGACGACCTTGAAGACCTGCTGAAGAGGATGGACAATTGACCGAGACCCGCACCGTTGTCGTCGAACGCGACCTGCCGCATCCGCCGGAGAAGATCTGGCGCGCCCTCACCCAATCCCACCTGATCGGGGAATGGCTGATGAAGACCGCCTTCACGCCTGAAGTGGGGCATCGCTTCGGATTCAGCGCGGATTGGGGCGAGGTCGACTGCGAGGTTCGGGCGGTCGAGGAACAGAAGGCTCTGGAATACAGCTGGGATGCCGGCGATCTGCGGTCTGTGGTCAGATGGACTCTCACGCCGACCGGCAAGGGAACGCGCCTGCGCATGGAACAGACCGGCTTCCGGACGGATCAGCCGAACTATTATGGCGGCGCGAAACTGGGCTGGCCGCGCTTTTTCGACAGGCTGGAGCAGGTACTGGCCGAGATGGATTGAAGCGGACCCGGGCCATGCACCACGGAACCGAGAGACAAGAGGACCATGCCATGAAGGATGCGCAACAGGAGCAAAATCCATCGCGGAAGATCGATGAAAGGATTGCGGAACTGGGCGACTGGCGGGGCGACACGCTCTCCCGCATCAGGGGTTTGATCAAGGAAGCCGAGCCCGATATCGTCGAGGAATGGAAATGGCGCGGCGTCCCGACCTGGTATCGCCACGGCATGATCTGCACCGGCGAGACCTACAAGGACAAGGTCAAGATGACCTTCGCCAAGGGCGCGTCCCTGCCCGACCCAACCGGGCTTTTCAATTCCAGTCTCGACGGCAATGTCCGGCGGGCCATCGATTTCCGAGAGGGCGACGCGATCGACGAAGAGGCGCTGTCGGCGCTCATCCGAGCCGCCGTGGCACGAAACGCTTCATGATCCCTCGGGCCCGTGCCCTTTTCCCATCCAACGAATTTGGGAGGACGTACAATTGAACTGGAGCAAGCTGATAAGACAATGTCATCGCTGGCTGTCG
>NZ_DEPM01000026.1:0-8638 GCF_002358775.1 Martelella sp. UBA3392 | reverse complement strand
CCGAATGGGTGTATTTCCTGCCCCTGTTCCCCTTGTTCCTGATGCTGGTCACCGGCCTCTATCTGTTCGCACTGCCCTATTTCAGCGGCCGGCGCAGCAAGACAGTCGAGTGACGTCGTCGTCGGTGAATATCTCGGCCAGAGATATGGAACCAAGGCTGACGGCCTGCCGATAGCGCGCTCGCCCGGGTCGGGTTGTTGAACACCAACCCGACCAGGCAAAGAGCTTGGCAAACGCCGGTCTCGCTGCAAGGCACCAAGAGCGGCATCTACTGCAAGCGGCTGATGACGGAGAAATATGCGTGTTTCGTCTGGAGGGAAAGCAAGTGGGCGCGACAGTCGATGACGCTCGACAATTACAAGAGCGCACAACACATCATCGCGCAACCGGCGCCCGAGTGGCAGCCTTATTTCCTTCCGACGCTCGACGCCATAGGCGTAACGATCAAGCCGCATATCGAGATTTCGGGCCTCGGCGCCATTGACCGCGTCATTGCGCAGACGGAGCGGGTGCTGACTGCTTCGGAAGGTTTTTCCCGAATTTTCTCGCCGGATATCATCTCGATTCCAGCCCCGTTCGAATGCGAATTTCCATTCTACATGACCTGGGGAAAGAGGACGCATTCCTCCCAGGCACATCAATGGTTTCGCAACCAGATCACCGAAACCGCCCGAGAGCTGAAATAGCGACCTTGCGACCACGCCAGTTGTGTTCATGTCATGGGCGCCCCGTTTTACCTGGTTTTCCCTAAGGCCGATCCGGTGAGGGTCGGTTCCGGCTCCGGCCTTGCCCTGGAGCGAAGCGTGAGATTGCGTTCCGGCAACAACATCCTGCCATGAACGCCGGCGCTGGGTGGCGCGAACTTCTATAAAGATTAAAAAGTCATATTTAAGATTTTTTGATTGCGCAAATTTCGTCGCGCTGGCATTTTCCCCTCCGGAATGGAAAGGGAGGATACGCCATGGCCGGATGTCTGGATCATATCAGGGTTATCGACCTCAGCCGCGTCTTCGCCGGTCCCTGGGCCGGGCAGATGCTGGCCGATTTCGGAGCCGACGTGATCAAGCTGGAACACGTCAAGGGCGGCGACGACGTCAGGCGCATGGGCGTGCCTCACCTGAATGCCGATGGAGCGCCGACGGGTGAAACCTCGAGCTTTCTTGCGATGAACCGCGGAAAGCGCTCGGTCGCGCTGGACCTGAAATCGCCGGAGGGGCGGGAGATCGCGCGAGAGCTGATCGAGAAGGCCGATGTGCTGATCGAGAACTTCAAGACCGGCACGCTGGCGCGCATGGGGCTGGACTATGAGACGGTCGCCAAGCTCAACCCCCGCCTGGTCTATTGCTCGATCACCGGCTTCGGCCAGACGGGACCGATGGCGCACCTGCCGGGTTATGACCCGATCTTCCAGGCGATGAGCGGACTTCTGTCGATCACCGGCTCGTCCGAGGACGAACCGGCGCTGGTCGGCTACTCGATCTCGGATATCACGGCGGGGCAATATGCGGTCGCCGCAATCCTTGCGGCGCTGAACCATCGCGATGCCGTTTCGGGCGAGGGGCAGTTCATCGATATCGCGCTTCTGGACACCCAGATCCACGCCGCCTCCCATATGGCGATGAACTACCTGTCCTCCGGCAAGCTGCCGCGCCGGAACGGCACCGCCTCGCAGATCACCTGCCCCTGGCAGGCCTTCGACTGCGCCGACCGGCCGATCATGATCGCCATCGGCAATGATCCACAGTTCCGCCGCTTTGCCGACTATCTGGGACTTGACGGCGTTGCCGATGACGAACGCTACGCCACCAACCTCGCAAGGGTGCAGAACGCCGACACGCTGGTCCCGCTGATCGCGGAAAAACTGGCCGCCAGGAACGCCGACGCCACCTATGCCGAACTCGAGGCAATCGGCATTCCGGCGGGGCCGCTCAACAGCTTCGAGGACACACTGCAGATGCCGCAGGTCAAGGCGCGCGAGCTGGTGCGCCAACTCGACCATCCGAACGCGGGCCGCGTCAATTACATCGCGAACCCCGTACGGTTTTCGGGCGATCAGGCGACAGCCACAAGGCCTCCGCCGCTTCTGGCCGAACATACCGACGAGGTGCTGCGGGAGATCGGATTGACCGAGGAGCGCATCGCCGAACTGCGCGGCACCGGCGCGATTGCATAAAGGGAAGCCGACAATGGAAGACTGGATGGAAAACGCCCGCATGATCGTGGACAGCGCGCGCGCCATCGTGCCCGCCGACGGCGATCTCAGCCGTGTCCGCGCCGCGCGCGGCAAGGGCATAGACCGCGCCATGATGGCAAAGGCGGGCGAACTGGGCCTGTTCCTCATGCGCGTTCCGGAGGAAGCCGGTGGACTGGGGTTGGGCATGCGCGAGGCCTGCGAACTGATGCAAGTCCTGGGCGGCGGGCTCACGCCCGAGCCCATCGGATCGACCATCATGGCGGCAGCGCTTCTGGGCGAGGCCTTCCCCGAAGAGGCCGCGAGCGGCGCAAAGGTCATGGTAACGGCGTGGCAGGACGATGCGGCATCGCTGCGGTTCGAGGGCGGCGCGGCCGACGGAGGGCTGCACGGCGTCAAGATCGCCGTACCGGATGATGCGGATTTCTTCGCCGTGCTGACCGGGGCGGGCGTCGCCGTCGTGCCGCGCGATGCGCCGGGCGTCACGATCACCGCCGCGGACACGCTGGATGGCGGACGGATTGCCACGCTCCGCCTCGAGAAGGTGGCCGCCGAGCTGTTTCCCTGTCCGCAGGCCGCGGCAGTTATTCAAGACGCGGTGCTGATGCATTCGGCCTATCTGCTCGGCCTGTCGGACCGAGCCTTCAACATCACGCTGGACTATCTGAAGGTCCGCGAACAATTCGGACGCCCGATCGGCAGCTTTCAGGCCCTGCAGCATCGCGCCACCGAGATCAAGATCCGGATCGAGCTGCTGCGCGCCGCCGTCATGGCGACCGCCGCCCGCTTCGATACCGGCGCGGATATCGCCAGCCGTGCCCGCGATGCCGACCGCTGCAAACTGCGCGCGGCCGAAACCGCGATGCTGGTCGCGCGCGAGGCCGTGCAGATGCACGGCGCCATGGGCATTACCGACGAGGCCGATATCGGCCTGTTCGTCCGCCGCGCCATGACCGACGCCAATCTTTTCGGCGCGCCCATTGCGGTGCGCGCCCGGCTCACCCGCACTCTGGAGGATACCGCATGAGCACCGATTACAACGCCATGTCGGACGGCGATTTCCGCGCCATGATCCGCGATTTCGTCGAGAGCGAATATCCCGACATCCCCCGCTTTCCGCTGGAACGCCTGCACTGGGACGAGGTGAAGCCGTGGTACATGGCCCTGTCCCGGCGCGGCTTCCTGTGTCCGACATGGCCTGTCGAACATGGCGGCATGGGTCTTTCCGCCGGCAAGCACCTGATCATGATCGAGGAACTCGAGCGCTTCGGCGCGGCCCGCGTCCACGATATCGGCCCGGTCATGCTCGGGCCGCTGCTGCTGAAATACGGAACCGAGGCACAGAAGGCGCACTACCTGCCGCGCATCCTTTCGGGCCAGGACATCTGGGCGCAGGGCTATTCCGAGCCGGGCGCGGGTTCAGACCTTGCGGCGGTGCGCTGCGAGGCGGTGCGCGACGGCGACGAATGGGTCATCAACGGCCAGAAGACCTGGACCACGCTCGGCATGGATGCCAACTGGATCTTCATTCTCGCCCGCACCGACAAGACCGTGAAGAAACAGGCGGGAATCAGCTTTCTTCTGGTGCCGATGGACGCGCCCGGCGTCACCACCCGCAATATAGAGAACCTCGCCGGCGAGGCCGAATTCTGCGAGGTATTCTTCGACGATGTCCGTGTTCCGCTGGATCATATTGTCGGCGGCGTCAACGAGGGATGGACCGCCGCCAAGGCGTTGCTCGGACACGAGCGGGTCTTCATCGGCGCGCCCCGTCTTTCGGCAAGCGCGCTGGCAAGGCTTGCCCATCTGGCGAAGCGTAACGGCGTCTGGAACGATCCGGTCTTCCGCGACCGCTACGTCGCGCTGGAATGCGACATGCGCGATCTGGGCGACCTGTTCCAGACCTACATGGACCGCCTGAAGGACGGGCGGGAAATCGGCGCGGACGTCGCCATGCTGAAGATATTCCAGTCCGAACTGTACCAGCGCATCTCGGAGCTGATCATGGAGATCGCCGGCCCCGAGGCTGGCCTGTCGCACCCGCCCGAAGGCGATCGTCGTCTGCATGCGGCGGCCACCTATCTGTCGGCGCGCCCGATCACGATCTTCGGCGGCTCGACCGAAATCATGCGCAATGTTCTGTCAAAGGCCGTGCTGGGCCTGCCGAACTGAACCGCACGGCTTCATTAAATCATAGAATTGACTTTTAAGCTCATAAGAGCCATGGTGGACATTATCGGGGCGTGGAGGCCGCGGTTATTTTTCCGGAAAACGGATACCAAGGGAGGATTTCGCTTGTTTCATTCTAACCTCATGAAGGGCACGGTCGTGGCCGTTGCCATGCTGACCGCCCCGGCGGCCTTTGCCCAGGACGATGTGACGCTGCCCAAGACGATGATCTGGACGTCTTACGATCTCGGCTCGACCGGCTATGTCGAAGCCTCGGCCATGGCCGACGCGCTGGACAAGAAATTCGGCACAGCCGTGCGGCTGACGCCCTCGGGAACGGCCATCGGTCGCTTGCTGCCGCTGGTGCGCGGCCGCGCGAATTTCGGTTTCATGGGCAATGAGATCCTGTTCGCTTCGGATGGGACCTATGAGTTCGCGGCCGCCGATTGGGGCCCGCAGGACCTGCGGGTGCTGATGGGCCGCCCCGCGGCCGTCGGCCTTGTCGCCGGCAACGACACCGATGTCGAAACCATGGCCGACCTCAAGGGCGCCAGCGTCGGCTTCGTCGAGGCCAGCCCCTCAACCACGATGAACACCGAGGCCGCACTGGCCTTCGCCGGCCTGACGCCGGACGATGTCAACAAGGTGATGTATCCCGGCTACGGCGCGATGATGTCGGCCTTCGTCGCCGGCGAGGTTGACGTCGTTCCGGTCACCACCACCGTTGCCGCGCTGCGCGAAGCCGAAGCCGGGCGCGGGTTCCACTGGCTGGACATGTCCGCCGACGATGCCGAGGGCTGGAAGCGCGTGACCGCGCGGGCAAGCCTGTTCCAGCCGATCACAATGACCAAGGGCGCCGGCATTTCCGAGGAAAACCCGGCCGAACTCTTGGGCTACAGCTATCCGCAGCTGACGACGCTCGCCAGCACCGACGAGGACGAGGCCTACAACCTTCTGAAGGCGCTGGATCAGGCCTATCCGGACTACAAGGACGCCAATGCCGTGATGGCCAACTGGAAACTGGAAGACTCGGGCCGGACGCCGTCCGGCGCGCCCTTCCACCCCGGCGCGATCAAATATCTCAAGGAGCGCGGCATCTGGACGGATGCCGACCAGGCCTGGAACGACCAGCGCATTGCCGAGATCGAAAAGAACAAGGAAATGTGGGCCGCCGCGACCAAAGCCGCCAAGAAGCAGGGAATCTCTTCGGACGGTTGGGTTGCTTTCTGGGAACAGTATCGCACTGAAAACGCACAGTAATCCTGCTCGGGCGCGGCCGTTTGCGCCGCGCCCGGCAATTCAGCCTCGCGCCCTGCCGACAGGATAAGGCCCATGTCTTCTCAGATCATTCCGAACGCTCCCGGGGCGGCCAGGTTCTGGCAGCAGGAGGCCCAGCGCATCTCGGGCGCTGCATGGTTCGCCGTCATGGCGCTTTCCACCGTGGGCATCGCCATCATCGTCAACCAGATCTTCAACCTGCAGATCCTGGGCTGGCGACCGATCAGCACGGCCTATTACTATATCGTGCTGGGTCTGTTCATGCCGGTGGCGTTTCTCGGCACGCCGGCGCGCCAGGCCGATGCGAGCCGGGTGCGCTGGTACGACTGGGTGCTGGCGGTGGCGGCCTTCGGCATCTGCATCTTCTTCTCGACCCGGACCGACGCCATCCTCTATCAGGGTTGGGAATTCGAAGCCCCGACTTATGTGGTCGTGATGGCCACGTGCCTCGTGCTTCTGTCATTGGAAGCCGTGCGCCGCTGCGCCGGCCTGCCGCTGCTCATCATCTGCGCGATCTTCGCGACATTCCCCCTTTATACCGGCCATATGCCGGGCTTTCTTTGGGGCGCGCAGATGAGCTTCAGCGAAACGGTGCTCAGCCATTCGCTGGGTGTGGAAAGCATTATCGGCATTCCCCTGCGGGTGATCGCCGACCTGTTGATCGGCTTCATCCTGTTCGGCGTGGCGCTCACGGTTTCGGGCGGCGGGGCCTTTTTCATGGATCTTGCGAGCGCGCTCATGGGCCATGCGCGCGGTGGACCGGCAAAGGTCGCGATCCTGTCCTCGGGCTTCTTCGGGTCGCTGTCGGGCAGCGTGATCTCGAACGTGATCTCGACCGGTTCGATGACCATCCCCACCATGAAGAAATGCGGCTATCCGGCGACCTATGCGGGCGCGGTGGAATCCTGCGCCTCGACGGGCGGCGCGCTGATGCCACCGGTGATGGGATCGGTCGCCTTCGTCATGGCGTCGTTCATGAACGTGCCCTATGCCGATATCATGGTCGCGGCAACCGTGCCCGCACTGCTGTTCTATCTTGTGCTGCTGATCCAGACCGATTGCTATGCGGCCCGCAACGGGCTGAAGGGGCTTCCGCGCGACCAGTTGCCGAAGCTGTGGCTGGTGCTGCGCTCGGGCTGGATCTACCTCGTCTCGCTCGTTGCGCTGGTCTGGCTGCTGCTCGCCACCAATGCCGAGGCGAAAGCTCCCTTCTACATCACCGTGCTGCTGGTCCTGACCGCGCTGTGGCGCGCCCGCAAGGATGGCATCGGCAAGCCGATCGTCACCATGATCCTCGAGGTCGGGACGACCATCGGCATGCTGGTCGGGGTGCTCGCGGGCGTCGGCATGGTCGTGGGATCGTTGGCGATCACCGGCGTCGGCAATGCCTTCAGCCGCGAACTGCTGCAATATGCCGGCGGCAATCCCTATCTGCTGCTGCTCTTCGGCGCGGCCACGAGCTTCATCCTCGGCATGGGGATGACGGTTTCGGCCTGCTATATCTTCCTAGCCGTCGTCCTCGCGCCGGCGCTGACGGAGGCGGGATTCAGCCAGATGGCCGCTCACCTCTTCATCCTCTATTGGGCAATGCTGTCCTATATCACGCCGCCGGTGGCCATGGCCGCCGTCGCCGCCGCCTCGATCGCCAAGGCGCCGGCCATGCAGACCGGCGTGACCGCGATGCGGCTTGGCGCGCTGCTGTTCGTGCTGCCCTTCCTGTTCGTGCTGAACCCGAACCTTATCCTCGAAGGCGATGCGCTGCATGTCGCGATGGCGGTCGGCACGGCCATCGTCTCGATCCTGATGCTGTCGGCCGCGTCGGAACGCTGGATTTATATCCTCAACCGCTCCGCCAGGGGCTGGGAGGCGGTGGTCTTGCTTATCGGCGGGTTGTGCCTGCTGGTGCCGGAACGCATGTCCGACCTGATCGGGTTCGCCGCACTGGCGCTGGTCATGGGCCACGGCCTGCTGACGCGCAAGAAGGAGATCGCCGCATGACCACCCTCACCGTTGCCCTGCCCGATGGCATCACGCTTCACGCGCGCATCGATGGCCCCGAGGGCGCGCCCTACGTCGTCTTCGCGAATTCGGTCCTCACCGACATGTCGATCTGGGACGCACAGGCCGATGCGCTGGCGGACCGCTACCGCGTGCTGCGCTACGACCAGCGCGGGCATGGCGCGTCGGAGGCGAGCGCGGGCGCGATGGATTTCGCCCGCTACGGCGCCGACCTGCTGGCGGTCATGGATGCGGCGGGCGTGGACCGCTGCGCCGTGGCCGGCCTGTCCATGGGCTGCCCGACGGCGCTTGCAGCACTTGCCGCGGCACCCGACCGCTTCGCCGCCTTCATCGCCGTTGATGGCGTGATTCGCAGCGCCCCCGGCCGCGCGGCCTTCTGGACCGAGCGGCGCGAAACGGCGCTAAGCGACGGCATGGAAGCGATCGCCGCCTCTACCGCGCCGCGCTGGCTGCCCGGCGAGAGCGAGGACAGCGCCCTCAGCGCCCGTCTTCGCGCGATGATCGCGGGAACCAGCGTCGAGGGCTTTGCCGCCGCGACCTATGCGCTTTCGGACTATGACCAGACCACCGCGATCGCCTGCCCGGTGCTGGGCATCGCCGGCGCCGATGACGGCGCCATGCCCGACGCGGTGTCGAAACAGTTCGGCGGCATCCCCGGCGCGCGGATCGCGATCATACCCGGCGCGGGCCATCTGCCCAACTTCCAGAAACCCGAGGCCTTCAACGACGCCCTGCTGGCCTTTCTCGACCAGAACTACCCGACCACGAAGGAGCAAGCCTGATGCCAGGACCGCTGTCCCATATCCGCGTCCTCGATCTCAGCCGTATCATGGCGGGGCCGTGGAGCGGCCAGATCCTGGCCGATCTGGGCGCCGACGTCATCAAAATCGAGCGCGCGGGCGAAGGCGACGACACCCGCCGCTGGGGCCCGCCCTTCCTGAAGGACAAGGACGGAAAGCCGACCAAGGAATCGGGCTATTA
>NZ_DEPM01000266.1:0-13607 GCF_002358775.1 Martelella sp. UBA3392 | reverse complement strand
TGGAGCGCCGTGCATCCATTCGGATGCACAAAGGACGCTCTAACCTATTGAATCTACGCATCGTGCTTTCCGAAAATCGAGTCCGATTTCCGGGCCGATGCGCTAGTTTTCCAGGTAGCTGTCGTCGTATTGCAGTTCGTCGTGCATCTTCTGAATCCACGGCGACGGCTTGACATTCCACTTCTTCTCGAGCTCGATCAGGGTGCCGTCCTTGTGCCAGTTATAGGCCATGCCGGCCATGAAGGTCCCCCAGATGCCATCCATTTCCTCACGCGGAACGGCCGCGCCCCAGGGGTTGGAGAAGACGGTGTCGACCGGCATTTCGTAACCGTCCCACTCGCCGCTGGCGAGGTCGGCGGAAATCGAGGTGTCGTCATAGACCCAGGCCACGCACTTGCCGGAGCGGAGCGCCTGCTTGGCTTCGGTGTTGCCGGCGAACGCGATCACCTTTGCGCCGAACTCCGTCTCGGCGATCTTGTTGTAGAACACGCCCTGCTTGCCGCAGACCGGCTTGCCCTTGATGTCGTCCCAGGAGGAAATCACGCCTTCCTTGGCCATCAGGGTCGGGCCGGAGGTCCAGTAGGCCGGTTCGATAATGCCGACGATCTTGCGACGGTCGGGTCGGTCCGACATGGCGCCGATCAAGAGATCGACCTTCCCCTGCTGGAGAAACTCCATCCGGTTTGCGGAGGTGATCACGACGGGTTCGAGCGCAACGCCCATGTGGTCGGCTACGGTCTGGGCGAGATCGACCTCGATGCCCTGCAGCGAGCCATCGGGCGCCCGGAAGGCCCAGGGTTTGAAGGCGCCCTGAACACCGACCCGCAGCGTGCCGCGATCGAGCACTTCCTTGAAGCGGTCGTTCTGCGCGTCCTGGGAAAAGCTTGCGCTGGCGGATGCGGCGAGAACCGCGATAGTGCCTGCGATGATAGCCAGTTTTGTCATTTTCGAACTCCTCTGGTTGTTTTATCGTGGTTTGTGGACATTCTACACTTCCGGTATCTTCCGGATTTACTCCGGCGTCGCTGGGACGCCGAATTCCTTTGCCTGGCGGGCGAGAAACTGAAAGACCTCATTGTCCGTCCTGGTTGCGTCCCAGGACAAGTGAGGGGCGATTTCCTGTGCCGTCTGCATGGCGGCATCATGACCGACAAGCGATTTCCATGTCGCGCCGGTGCGTTTCGACAGAACGCCATTCAGGTCGAAGGCATGTTCGCGCGTTACCGCCTCAATGACCGGATCGACGCGCGTTTTCGCCGGGGCTTCCGCCTTGCGCGCCGAAAGGGTTGCATCGCGCGGCGCGCCGATACGCGCTCTTACCTGTTCGAGCATCAGCCGGCCGGCGCTGCGATGGCTCATCACGGGGCCGCCCGTCATGGCGAGCACGTTGTCGAACCCTTGCGGGCCGAGATCGTGGATGGTGCGGGCGCGCGCGCCCATAGGGTAGCGCGGATCGCTGGTCAGCGGGCGGACGCCGGCCCAGCATTGTTCGATATCGCCGCGTTTCAGATCGAGGCCGGGCAAGAGATGTCTGGCTTCGCCCAGCAGGAACTCGATATCCTCGTTATCCGCCTGGATATCGCGGGCGTCCCCTTCAAAAAGCGTTTCTGTGGGCCCGAAATAGAACCGGTCATCGCCCAGCGGCAGGCCGTAGAAGGGATGCCCGCCGCGATGCAGGGTGGCGATGCCGCGATCCCCAAAACCTTCGGGCAGGCGAATGATGATATGGGCGCCCTTGGTACCGCAGATCAGGCGCTTGCCGAAATCGCCGACCGCGTCGGACCAGGTGCCGGCCATGTTGAGAATACTGCGGGCGCGCACTACGCGGCCCCTGCCATCCTTCCGGCTCTCCAGCGCGATGCGCCAGAGGCCGTCGGTATCCTTGCCGAGGATTTCCGCGCGGGTTTGCAGACACAGTTCGGCGCCGTGCGCCTCGGCATCGAGCGCATTGTCGATGCAGAGCCGCTCCGGCGCGCCGAAGAGATATTCGCGGAAGCTGACCATGCCGGTGAGTTTGTCAGGCTCGCGGAGATGTTGGCCGATGGGGTGGTTTCGGGTCTCTCCGGCGTTTCGGACATGGCGGTCGAGCGGCGGATCCTTCGGGCCGATCAGGCCGAGAAGGCGCAGGCCCGCGCTGATCTGCCAGCGGGGAAAGGGGCCGTCGGTCCATGCCGGGAAGGAAAGTTCGATCGCACGGGTGTCGACCTCATCGTCGAGCGCAAGCTCGCGTCTCGCTTCCATGGCGTCGCGCGCCATCGAAAGCGCGGAGAAGAAGCGTTGCGGGTTGCCGACAAAGTCCCGGACCGGGTTCGCCGTTTCGAAATAGCGCAGCCCGCAATGAAGCATGCGGGAGGAGCGGCCGCTGGCGCCGGAGGCCAGATCGTCGGCCTCGGCAAGGAGCGTGGAATAACCCGCCCGGCTCAATTCCCTCAGCGATGCCGTGCCGTTGACGCCGCCGCCGATGACGACGACGTCAAAGCAATCCTCAGCGCTGCGGAGTTGAACGGCTTGTTCCATGCAGCCATGAAAGACGAAGGTTCAATAGAAGCAAAATGCAAAATTTGCCTTTCAATATGCGAAAAATTTATAACAGTGCGCCTTGGTTGCGCATATCGGCAAGCGCTTCGTCCCGCAATTGCTCGGCTTGGCCGATCAATTCGCCGGCAAGCGCCGTTGGCGCGCGGGTCTTCGGCTGCAACAGCGCAAACCGGCAGGGGATCTGTGGCAGGAACGGGCGGTAAACGACGTTGGGATGGCGCTGGGTCCAGGCCGTGAACGGATCGACGATGGCTATGCCCAGCCCGCGCTGGACCATCCTGCACATCGGCGAGGACATCGTGCATTCGATGATCTGCCGCGGCGCGATGCCGGCGCCCTGAATGACGTCGTCGAAGGTTCGCCGCGCCGATACCGTGGCCGTCCATGCGATCAGGTTCTGTCCGTGCATATCCTGCGCCCGGATCACCGCCTTCTCCGCCAGCGGATGGTCGACGGGCAGGGCCGCGACATAGTTGGAATCGGCGAAGATCTTCGTTTCGAAGCCGGACAGCAGGAACGGCGTTTCGGCCAGGCCGAAATCGACCTGTTGGGTTGCCACCCATTTCTCCACGCTCACCGACATGCGCACGTGAAGCACGACCCGGGCCTGCGGGCGCGTCCGGGAAAATCGCGCTATGACTTCCGGCATGAAGTCGAGCCCGAGCGCCGGCAGGCAGGCCGCGCCGACGCCGCCTTCCAGACCCTCTTCGAGACGCCGGCCAAAATTATCGAGCGAGGACAGCGAGACGAACAGCTTTTCCACTTCGTCGAGCAGCAGATGGGCCGCATGGGTGGGCACGACCTGGCCCTTGCGCCGCTCGAACAGTTTCACCCCCAGATTTTCCTCAAGCTTGTCGATCATCCGGCTGACGGCCGGCTGGCTGCGTCCAAGGATTTTCGCGGCTCCCGAAACGGTGCCCGCCCGCATGATCACCTGGAAAGCCTCGTATATGGCCGTGTTGACGTTCATGCCGCGTTTCCTGACTTGATGATGGAATCGAGATCGAGCTCAGGATGGCTTGCGCTGATGGCCGAAAGGTCGGCGTGGAGCTCCTGCAGCAGCCAGTCCGCCACCTCCGAAACGACGGGCGAGCGGCCTTCCTCCTGCCGCAGTTGCAGCCGGCATTCGCGTCCGGGCAGCATCACGGTCGAACTGGCCGGAACCAGGCGTCCCTGACCCATCCAGTGGGCGACGATGTTGAGCCAGCCCAGAGCCACGCCCTGGCCGACGAGCGCTGCCTGAACCACGACGGAATAGTCCGAAAATGTCAGCTTGTTGCGGTAGGGTTGACCGGAATCAAGCGGCGTCCATTGCGGGTCGCCCGGAATGTCGCTTTCGAGGAGGATCAGCGTCGCATCTTCCCGCGCCGTGTCGTCGTAATAGCCGGGTGCGCACACAGGCACATAAGCCTCCTGCATGACGAAGCGCCCCGGCGTCTTTCCCGGCGCGCCGTAACGCATGGCGATGTCGACGTCGCCAAGTTCACCGGTGACCGGGCCCGGGATGAGCTGGAAACGCAAATCGACATTGGGGAATGTCGACTGAAAACGGGTAATCCGCGGCATCAACCAGTGGGTGGTGAAGGCCGTCGAGACCGACAGCGTCACCTGCGTCTTTCCCGTTCGCCGCTCCTCGATTTCGTTCAATGCGCGCTCGATCTCGGAAAATGCCGAAATTACGGCGTTTCTGAGCAGCTTGCCGTTTTCGGTGAGCCGGACGCCGGGCTTCCCGCGCAGAAAAAGCTTGCTGCCGATATGGCTTTCCAGCGTGGCAAGCGCGCGGCTCACGGCAGGCTGGGTGATGTTGAGCTCGTTGGCCGCGCTGGTGAAATTTTCATAGCGAGCGGCTGCCTCGAAAATGAAGAGCGCGCTGGGCGAGGAAAGTTTTCGGCGAAGTCCTGTCATAACTCCAGATTATGGTATGCAGGAGAATTTCACAATTGCCCAAAATGACAAACTTGCCGCACTGTTCATCAAAATCTGAACTGAACGCAACCAGAAGAATGGGCTTTCAATGGACTTCTCCCGCTTCAAGCTTTTGACTTTCGACATCGTCGGAACCTGCATCGACTTCGAGAAGGGCGTGCTCGACGCCGTCCGTCGCATCGGCGGGGAGGCGACGGCAAATCTGTCCGACGACGATATCTTCAAGCCCTATCTCGACGGACGTCTCAGGCATTACGGCCGCAACAGCGAGGTCTTCTACGACGTGTACAAGTATGTCGCGGCCGAACTCGGCCTGGTCAATACCGAGGCCGCCGCCCGTGATTTTCAGCTCTCGGTTCTCGAATGGCCGGCCTTCGCCGATTCCGCCGAGGCCCTGGCCCGTTTGAGGACCAGGTTCCGCCTGGTTGCCATGACCAATGGCGACCGGACCTCGTTCACCGCCTATGACCATCGTCTCGGCTGGCCGTTCCACGATTCGGTCACCTATGACGACGCAAAGTGCGCCAAGCCCGATCCGCGGTTCTTCTCCCACAATCTGGGCCGTCAGTCCGCCTTTGGCTTCAAACAGGACGAGATCCTGCATGTGGCGCAGAGCCAGTACCACGATATCGGCGTCGCCCGTGAACTGGGTTACTCTGTGTGCTGGATCGAGCGCCGCTTCGATCAGGAAGGCTATGGCGGCACGCCGGTGCCGGACAAATTCACCAAGCCCGATTTCCATTTCCACAGCCTCGGCGAACTCGCCGACGCGGTATTCGGAACCAGATAATGCAACTGCCCTCGCTACCGGCATCGCTCTGGCGTCAGGACAGGTCGCTGCGGCCGCAGGATTTTCCCGCGCTCGGCAGCGACGTTTCCTGCGATGTGGCGATCATCGGCGGGGGCTATTGCGGTCTGCATGCCGCGCTCGCCTTTGCCGAAAAGGGCCTGAGCGTCGTGGTGCTGGAGGCCGGCTCGGTCGGTCTCGGCGGCAGCGGGCGCAATGGCGGCGTGGTTTCCGCCAAGTTCCGCCGCGGTTTCGCCGATCTTGCCGCCGCGCACGGGATGGATGTCGCGCGCCGGATGCACGCGATCGCCAATGCGAGCGTGGCCCACCTGATCGAGACGATCGAGCGTCACGCCATCGCCGATACCGGCTTTCGCCGCGTCGGCGCGCTCAAATGCGCCCATTCCGTCAAGGCTTTCGAACATGCGCGCCACGAGGCCGAGTGGCTGACGCGGAATTTGGGCGAGCGCGGCCTTCATGTTCTCGACCGGGCAGACGTGCGCGATGAGACGGGGTGCGACAGTTTCGTCGGCGGCGTGCTGCAGGACGGCGCGGGCACGATTCAGCCGCTCGCCTATCTGCAGGGCTTGTGGCGCGCGGCGGGCGCGTGGGGTGTGCAGGTCTATGCCGATACGCCGGCTCTGGACGTGGCCGAGACCGGCTCGGGCGTCGTCGTCTCGACTGCGGGCGCCAGGGTTATTGCCGGCCAGGCGGTCTTGGCCACCAATGCCTATTCGGGTCTGACGGGAGTTGATCGCGCGGTCGCCCGCAGCATCGTGCCCTTCCGCAGCGCCATGATCGCCACCGCGCGGCTGCCCGCCGATCTCGATGCGCGGCTTCTGAAGAACGAGCGCAGCTACACCGAGACCCGTCGCATGATGCGCTGGTTCCGTAAGGTCGAGGGGCGCATCGTCTTCGGCGGGCGCGGCGCGCTCGGCCATGTCGAGGCGCCGGCGGCCTTCAGCCGGCTCGAAAAGGCGATGCATCTGATCTTCCCGGAACTGCGTGGCATCGGCATCGACTATCGCTGGTCCGGTCACGTGGCGCTTTCATTCGACGGCCTGCCGATGGCGGGCATGCTGTCCCCGCGCATCGGCTATGCCGCTGGTTTCAACGGCGCCGGCGTCGCGATGTCGGGCTATGTCGGCGATCAACTCGCTAACATGATGATGAAACAGCCTCATGAACTGGCGCTGATCGCGCGCGGCTCGATTCCCAAAGTGCCGTTCTATCCGATGCGCTCGGCAGGCGTGCGCGGCGTGACCTTCTTCTACGAAATGATGGATGCCGCGGGTCTTTAGGCTGTCCCCGCGGCGGTGCTGGAAATTCGGAGCGTTTCCTGCTCACGCGTTGGACAAAGCCTCGACCGCTGCGTTGAACACATAGCCGTGGCCGCGCTCCGTCTTGATGAAGCGCGGGCTGGTCGGAGTCGGCTCGACCTTCCGTCGCAGTCTCAGGATCAGAACGTCGATCGTGCGATCAAAGATGTCGTCTGCGGCGCGGTGGGCGTGACGATTTCTCGAATGTGTGTCGAAATGTTACGGGCTTTTGCAGAGGCGGCATTATCGCGGTCATCGTCATATCGGCGTTTCCGCAAATCCCCTGACGCCTGTTTCAGCCTGCCTTGATGAGGCCCCGGCGCTGCCACATATGCGGCGCGCCCGTAATCTATCGCAACGAAAGAAAACACACGGCTGCGTGTTCACGGCCCAAGATGAAGCCGACCTCCAGGGTTGCGCCGGGTTCTCCGGTGCGTTGGTGTTTCATCGGAGCTTTCATTACTCATGGTAAAATTCAGACATTTCGCCGCGACGGCAGCCGGGCTGACGGGGTTCGTTTCCGTGGGCGCTGTCGCGCATCGAAGCCTTGCAGCGGATTTCGTCGTTGGCGATGACGCACCGCCGGCCATATCGGGACCGCCGCCGCTGGAGAAGGAGGCGTTCGAATCCCGTTGGGAAGTGATCGTCGGCGGTGGCGCCAGTTTCGAGCCTGCCTATGAGGGCGGCAAGAAAATGAAGATCAGTCCCATCCCCATCGTGTCGATCGGCTATGCCGACTGGCTTCAACTCGATCCCGGCGGCCTGGGCGTGACCCTCTACAAGGATGGCGGCTTCAATGTCGACGCCCGACTGGGTTACGAACCCGGACGTTCCGAAGGAGACGGCGACCTGCTGAAGGGTCTCGGCGATATCGATTTCGGCGTCACGGCCGGGATCAAGGCCGGTTACGAGTGGGATGCCTTCGAATTCTACGGCATCATCGACAAGACGATCGGCGGCAGTGAAGGGCTCGTTGGCAAGATCGGGACAAGTTATGGCTGGCATATGGGCGAGAGGCTCATTGTCGCGACCAGTCTCGAGGCGACGATCGCCGACAAGAATTACATGGACAGCTATTTCAGCGTCGACGCGGCCCAGTCCGCGGCTTCCGGCCTCCCGCAATACAAGGCCAAGGCTGGCCTGCAGCGCGTCGATTTCGATATTTCCGCGACCTATGCCTTCGATGAGAACTGGCTGTTGCAGGCTGGCGCCGGCGTTGGCCTGCTGGTCGGCGATGCCGCCAACAGTCCGATCGTGGAAAGGGAGCTGCAGCCGAAGGTCTCGCTCTCGCTCGGCTACCGGTTCTGATCACGCCGGAGTATCGCCGGAAAAACGCAAAACGACAACGAGCCCGTGCGGTTCGTTGTCGTGAAACGACATCGTGCCGCCGTGGTCACGGACGATGTCGTCGACGATTGACAGGCCAAGCCCGAAGCCAGTGGGTGAACCTCTTTCGCTGCGGGCGTCATCGAGCTTGAAGAAGGGTTCCAGAACACGCGCGCGCGCATCTTCGGGGATTCCGGGGCCGTTGTCGCTGATCGCTATCTCGAGACCCGAAGGCGTTTTTCTGAGCGCGACGGTGACCGCGGTGCCGAATTTCAGACCATTGTCGCAGAGATTGACGATGGCGCGCTGAAAGGCGTGCGGCTTGACGGTCCAGATCACGCGCGCCGGTCCGTCATAGGCAATGTCGGAGCCGAGATCGGAATAGTCCGCGACGATGGTTTCCAGCATGCTGGCGAGGTCGGTGCGTTCCGGTTGCTCGGTGTCCTTTTCATTGCGGATATAGTCCAGCGTCGCGTTGATCAGCATGTCGACCTTGCCGACATCCGCAACGATCTGGCCGCGCAGGGTTTCGTCTTCGATCCGCTCGCTGCGCAGGCGAATGCGCGTCAGCGGGGTTCTCAGATCGTGGCTGACGGCGCGCAGCATGCGGGTCTGGCCTTCCATCATTGCCCGGATGCGAAACTTGAGCTCATTGAGGACCCGAACCAGCTCGACGAACTCGCGGCTGCCCTGTTCCTTCAGCGGCGTGTCCTTGTGCAGGAAGGCCTTTGTCGAAGACAGTTCGCGCGAAAGGTCGCGGATCGGCGCCGTGATGGCCCGCACGCCGAAAATGGAAAACAGCGTCACAAGGGTCACGAAGGATAGAAAGTAGTAGGTGTAGCGCGAGGTGATATCGAATCCCGACGGTCTCGGAATATAGATGATCGCTTCGCCGTCCTGCCCGACCGTTGCGAGCAGCGCCGGCCGGCCCTCGAAATGAATGATCCTTGTTCCGGGCGCAAGGCTGTCGTCATATCTGGCCTGAAACAGCAAGGAGAGCATCAGGCTTATGAAGCCGGCGGATTCCTCCGCCTCCTCCAGGCTTTCGAAATTCGCCGCCTCGGCCATGAAAACGTCCATCCCCGTTAGCCTGGCGCTTTCAAGCAATGCGTCCCGTCGTTCTGGCGGTGTGTTCGACATCATCGCCGCCAGCAGTTCGACCTGCGCCACCACGGCATCGCTGTCGGTGCTGTAGTCCCTGTTCTCCAGACGTTCCAGCAATGCTCCGGCATTGACCACGACGGCAATCGCCACGATCACGAGCAGCACCATCTGCGCCCTGATCGTGGTCGGCAGGAAGCGCCTGAGCCGTCTCATTCGCGTTCCACCGCCGCGGTGAATACATAGCCGCCAAGGCGCACGGTCTGGAGAAGCTGCGGCTCCTTCGGGTCCTTCTCGATCTTCTGCCGCAGCCGGCTGATATGGACGTCGATACTGCGCTCGATCGGACCGGCAAGGCCCGAATGGGTGAGCATCAGCAGTTCCTCGCGCGAGATGACGCGGCCGGGATTCTGGCAGAAGGCGATCAGGATATCGAATTCGGTCGTCGTCAGCGACACCCGCGCATGGCTCGGATCGTGCAGTTGACGGCGCATCGGATCGAGCCGCCAGCCCTCGAAACGCAGCGCCGTCGGCGCATGATTGGCCTTGACGCCGTAGGCCGCCCGCCGCAGCAGACTGCGGATGCGGGCAATCACCTCGCGCGGGCTGAACGGTTTGGTGATGTAGTCATCGGCACCAACCTCCAGCCCGACGATGCGGTCGACCTCCTCGCCAAGCGCGGTCAGCAGGATGATCGGTATCGTGTTGCCGGCGCGAATGCTCCGGCACAGGCTGATGCCGTCTTCTCCCGGCAGCATGATATCGAGAATGACGAGGTCGAAGACCCGACGTCGCAGGAGCGCGTGCATGGCCGCACCGTCGCGCACATGCGTGGCATGCATGCCGTTCTGCCGGATGGTTTCCGCCAGAAGATCGGCGATTTCGGTATCGTCCTCGACAATCAGGATGTCTGCGGATCTATGGCTGTTGTTTCCGTTCAAGTTTTTCTCCGTAAACCGGCCGGAAGAGGCCGGCTGGCCGTATCGGGCGGCCGGTTTCTTCATGTTTGTGGGTTTCGCTGCAATTGTCCAGCCGCCGTTCAGCCTGCCGCCGGCGCTTCGTCACGCTCGGGCCTCAGAGCAAAAAGGCCGGAGAGCCGGTCACCGAAGCCGGAGATGATGAGATGCAGCGCCGGGACGACGACGAGCGAAAGCACGGTGGATGCGATCAGCCCGCCGATGACGGTGATCGCCATCGGCGCCCGGAACTCGCCGCCTTCGCCAAGCGCCAGCGCCGAGGGCACCATGCCCGCGACCATGGCCAGCGTGGTCATGATGATCGGCCGCACCCGCTCCGCGCAGGCTTCCATGGTAGCTTCCAGCCGGGAATGACCGGCGCGTTCCTTCTCGATGGCGAAGTCGACCAGCATGATCGCGTTCTTGGTGACGATCCCCATCAGCATCAGGATGCCGATGACGGCGGGAAGGGAAAGCGAACTTCCGGTGAGCATGAGCGCTCCCACCACGCCGATGATCGACAGCGGCAGTGAGGCGAGGATGGTGAAGGGCGAAAGGAAGCTGCCGAACAGCAGGACCAGAACGACCATCACAAGCATGACGCCGGCGCCCATGGCGATACCGAAACTTGAAATAACCTCACCCTCGGAATCGGAATCGCCGGTTGCCGAAATGCGCACGGTTGGCGGCAGTGCCTGCACGGCCGGCAGGCTCATAAGCCGGGAAAGCCCTTCGCCGGATGTCAGCCCCTCGGCGACATCGGCGCCGATGCTGACGCGGCGTTCGCGATCAAGCCGTTCGATGGAAGACAATGTCTCGCCGTGCTCGAAACGCACGATGCTGGAGAGCGGAACCTGCCCGCCGCCGGCGGTCGGAACGCCGATGAGGCCGAAGGTTTCGATATCGTTGCGGATGCGTTCGTCGAGCTGAAGCCGGATAGGGATCAGACGGCCATTGTCGGCGAATTGCGGCAGGTTGCCGCTGCTGTCTCCGACGGTTGAAATGCGGATGGTCTGCGCGATTGCGGCCGTCGATATGCCGAGCGATGCAGCCTTGTCGGACTGCACATCCATGCGCAGTTCCGGTCGCATGGCGGTTGCCTCCGATGTGGGATTGACGAAGGCGGGGTCAGCTTCCATGGCCGCGAGGATAACGGCGGCGGCTTCCTGTGCGGCATCGCCGTCATTGCTGAGGACGGCGAAGGAAACATCGCGGCCACCCCTGGCATTCAGGAACTGATAGCGGATGTCGGCGACACCCGAAAGCTCGTCCGCCAGGGCCGCCTCTATGGCAGACATGTGCGTGTCCCGTTCCGCGGCAGGGCCGAGGTCGAACATGACCGATGCGAAGCGGACGTCGCGGTCTCCGGTGGCGCTGGATCCGCCGCGAATGAAGATCGTCTCGACATTTTCGACATGTGCGAAACGGCGGCTGACATTCTCCGTGACGGCGCGGGTTTCGTTAAGCGATGCGCCCGGCGGCAATTCTATGGTGAGCGTCAGCTTTCCGGTGTCTTCCTCCGGCACGAAGGATGTCGGGATCGAGCCGAGCTGCATGACCGAAAGCCCGAAAAGACCGACCGCAACGCCCACCGTCAGCCAGCGATATCGAAGAACGAGGCGCAGGAAGCGCTGATAGGCAGCCGCGACAGCGCCGCTTTCGCCTTCTGTCGGGACTGTGCCCTTCAGGAAATAGGCCGACAGCATCGGCGTAATCAGCCGGGCGACCAGCAGCGAGAAGAATACCGCGATGGCGACGGTCAGTCCGAACTCGCGGAAATAGAGGCCCACTTCGCCGCTCATCAGCCCGACCGGTAGGAACACGGCGATGATGGTCGCGGAAATCGCGACGATGGCGAGCCCGATTTCATCGGAGGCTTCCAGCGCCGCCTGATAGGGCTTCTTGCCCATGGCGCGGTGGCGCGCGATATTCTCGATCGCCACGATGGCATCGTCGACAAGAATACCGGTGACCAGCGTGATCGCCAGAAGCGTCAGGATATTGAGCGAAAAGCCCAGAAGACCGATGACGAAAAAGGTCGGCACCACCGAAAGCGGCAGCGCCAGCGCGGCGATGATCGTGGCCCGCCAGTCCCTCAGAAACAGGAAGATGACGGCAACCGCCAGCGCCGCGCCTTCCAGCAGCGTGTGCATGGCGGCGACGTAATTGCCGCGGGTATAGCGCACGCCGTCATCCACCAGCGTCATGGTGATACCGGGCGTCGCCGCCGCGATCTCGTCGATCCTTGCGGCAACGGCGTCGGCTACGCCGGTTTCGCTGGCGCCACGGGTGCGCTCGACGGAAAAGGCGACAACTTCCGCGCCGCCGAGCAGTGCGAAGCTGCGGGGTTCGGCGTGGAGATCGCGGATATCGCCGAGGTTTCCGAGCGTGACCTGCCGTCCGTCATGGTAGGGAAGGCCGATTGCCGCGAGGTCTGCGACATCGTTCACCCTGGCGCGCGTGCTCAGCACCTGTTCGCGCCCGCCGAACGCGCTGCGGCCGCCCGAGACATCGACATGGTTGACCGCAAGGCTTTCCGTCACGGCGTTGGCCGTCAGCCCGTAGGCGCGCAGCCGGTCCGGTGCGAGCGAGACGAGGATTTCGCGGTCGACGCCGCCGATGCGGCTGATGCCGGCAAGCCCTGGCACGGATTGCAGCTCGCGCGCCAGCGTATCGTCGATGAACCAGGAAACCTCTTCGAGCGACATGTCGGTCGCCGAAACCGCGTAGATGGCGACCGGCTGCGCCTCCTCCTCAACGCGCTCGATGACCGGTTCGTCGATATCGGCCGGCAGGTCGGAGCGGATCCTCGACACCGCGCCGCGCACTTCCGAGACAGCCCTGTCGATATCGACCGTGCCGAGCACGAAATCGATCTCGGTGACGGATTCGCCATTGGTGACGGTCGAGGAAATCTTCTCGACATTGGCGAGCGATGCCAGCGCGTTTTCGACCGGCCTGGTGACCTCGGTCTCAAGCTCTTCGGGGGCGACCCCCGGCTGGCCGACGGTGACGCTGACGACAGGCGTGTCGATGGTCGGAAAATAGGTGATCGGCAGGCGCATGAAGCCGTAAACACCGATCACCATCAGCACGATGAAAAGCAGGATGGAGGCAAGCGGCGAGCGGATCGCCCAGGCGGACATGTTCATTTAACCGGCCCTCGACAGTCTGGAGGCTTCGTCCGGCGCGATGTTGCCGGAGCGTTCGTTTGGCAAGCGGTATTCGAAAAGCGCCGGCGTCACCCGCTCGCCGTCCTTCAGGAAACTGCCTGCCTTCAGCACAATTCGCTCACCGGGCGCGATGCCATCGATGACTTCGATAAGGTCGCCCTGCGTCAGCCCGGTCGTGACTTCACGTTTCGAGACGATGCCGTCTTCCACCACGGTGACGATGGTGGCGCCGTTTCCGGTAAAGCGGATCGCCGAGGCGGGCAGCAGGATGGCGCGGCGGGAAACGACGTCGATACGACCGCTGACAAAGGCGCCCGCGACCAGACCTTCCGGGTCGTCGAGCGCGATCCGCACGCGGCCCAGCCGGGTCGCCGCGTCGATCTGTGCGGCGCGATGCCGGACGCGACCCACGAGGGGCACATCGTTTCCTTCAATGCTGAAGCGAGCCGTCTGACCCGTGCGCACGCGGACAAAATCGGCT
>NZ_DEPM01000069.1:11985-16089 GCF_002358775.1 Martelella sp. UBA3392 | reverse complement strand
TCCATGATCTTGAAATCCTTGGCCCCGCCGTCATTGGTCAGGATGTAGAACACGTCGCCGCCCTCGGTGACGTCATATTCCACCATGGTTTCGCGCGCCGCCACCAGCGCGGGCTCGGCGTCGAGGTTCGCGGTCGGGATGATCCGGACCTCGGAGGTCTGGTGGTCGTGGATGTCGATATAGATGAAATCGTCGAGCAGCGAGCCGGCAATGCCGACGAAGAAGCCGGGATCGCCTTCCTCGTAGACCAGCCGGTCGTCTTCCTGCCTTGTGCCGATCACGTGATGGAACACTTTCGAGGGGCGGTGGTTGTCGTCGACCTCGGTGTAGAAGAAGCTCTTGCCATCGGGCGCCCAGACGCCGCTGCCGCCGGTGTTCTCGATCCTGTCCTCGATATCCTTGCCGGTTTCAAGATCGCGAACCTTCAGCGTGTAGAACTCCGATCCCTTGTCGTCATAGCTCCAGATCGCGCGGCTGTGATCGGTGGTCTGGTCGAAACCCCCGAGATCGAAATAGGCCTTGCCCTTGGCCTCCAGATCGCCATCGAGCAGGGTTTCGCGGATGCTTTCGTCATTGACGTCGCCATTGCGCGGGATGCGGAAGAAATAGGGTTGTTCGGCTCCGGTGCGAAACGCCGTGCCATAGGCATAGGGCCCTTCCTTCATCGGCACGGAGCTGTCGTCCTCCTTGATGCGGCCGCGCATTTCGGCAACCAGCTTTTTCTGCAGCGCTTCGGTGTCGGCCATCGCGGCCTTCATATAGGCGTTCTCGGCCTCCAGATGCGCGCGGATATCGGCTTCCAGGATCGTCGGGTCCTTGAACATCGCCTGCCAGTTGGCGGCCCTCAGCCAGGCGTAGTCATCCGAGCGGGTCCTGCCGTGGCGGGTGTCGCTGAGGGCTTTTTTGATTGCCTTGGGGGCATCGGGCAGCGTCTTGAAGGGGGTCACGGGCAGGCCTTTCGGGTAAGTCATGTCGGCGCAAGATAGGGGGGCTTAAGGACGACATCAAGCGCGGGTCTCAGACTTGCCGCATTCGGCTGCTCTGTGCTTACAATATGCGATGCGCTTGCGGATGCCGATTTCCGGACGGAAGCGCCAGAGACAGATTTCCATGAACGGAGACAGAGACTTGACCAAGGCCTTCCTTGCGCTGCTGACGCTGACGCTCGTTGCTACGCCCGCCCTCGCCATCAGCCAGCGGATCGAAAACGAGCTCGACCGGCTCGATCCCGAGGAAAAGCTTGAGCAGCGCTGCGACGTGGAGGCGCTGAGCCGGATCGACGCGGCGCGCAAGGACATGACGCCCGACAAGGTGATAGCCTACACATTCGCGCCGACAAAGGTGCATGGTACCACGATCGATGCGCCGGGTGCAGCCGTGCGCTCGCATGGTCACTGGTACAAGCTCTCCTACCACTGCGCGACGGCCAGCGATGAGATCGCGGTCAAATCCTTCAGCTTCAAGCTCGGCGCAGAAATCCCGCGCAGCGCCTGGGAGCGGCTTTACCTTTATCCGTAGGTGCGATCGGCCTGAACGATCCGCAATTGCGCACATGAAAACGCCCACCGGGGGAGGAGGATCCGGTGGGCGTCATCGTGGTGATCGGCGATTTGGGAGGAGGAGGAGGATCGCCGATCGTAATCGAAGGGGGCCGGGAGGAGGATAGCACCCTTCGAAAGCTCTGTCAGATCGCGTCCTTGCGGGCGACGCGACGGATATCAGCGCGGCTGATACCGAGGTCGGAAAGTTCGCGATTGCTCATGCGGCCAAGTTCGGCGACGGTTTCGCGATACTTGAGCCAGTTGTTGAACGAGCGTTGAATGTTCATGTTGCGGCTCCTTTCGTGTGTTCGGTGCGCTGTTGTTGATTGGATATATACAGAGCCCGCGGGGCATGAGGCAGGGGGGTAACAGCATTGCCCCTATGCAAAAAACGCAGGGCTCGGGAGAGGTGCCTCGAAAATGGGCATTCTGCCGAACGGGTAGGCACGAAACGGGCCGGTGGAACGTGCGGGTCGCCCGCGCTCAGTCTTCCTCCACGAACACTTCCGCGCGGCGGCGATTGACCGTGGGGATCAGCACGATCACCAGGACGATCGCGGACGCGATCAGCAATCCCAGGCTGATCGGGCTGGTGAGGAACACGCTGGCGTCGCCGCCCGAAAGCAGCATGGTGCGCCTCATATAGACTTCCATCATCGGCCCCAGCACGAAGCCGAGCAGAAGCGGCGCTGGCTCGCAGTCGAGCTTGCTCAGCGCATAGCCGGCAGCGCCCGACACCGACATGACGATCAGGTCGAAGGGGTTTTCGTTGATCGAATAGACGCCGATCGCCGAAAAGCCGACGATTGCGGGATAGAGGAAATTGGCGCGCACGCTCAAAAGCTTCACCCACAGCCCGATCAGCGGCAGGTTGAGCACGACCAGCATCAGATTGCCGATCCACATCGACACGATGACGCCCCAAAACAGCGAGGGCTGTTCGTTGATCAGGTTGGGGCCGGGGGTGATGCCCTGGATGATCAGGGCGCCAACCATCAGCGCCATCAGCGGGTTGGAGGGGATGCCGAGCGTCAGCATCGGCACGAATGATGTCTGCGCGCCGGCATTGTTGGCCGATTCCGGTCCTGCGACGCCGGCGATCGCGCCGCGGCCGAAGGTTTCCGGCTTCTTCGAGACCTGCTTTTCCACCATGTAGGAGGCGAAGGACGACAGCATCGCGCCGCCGCCCGGCAATATGCCGAGAAACGATCCGAGAAACGTGCCGCGCAGGATCGGCATACCGGCCTCGCGCAGGTCCTGGCGGCTCGGCAGCAGGGCCGAGATGTTGGTCTTGAGCGGCTCGCGCGGGGTTTCATCCTCCAGGCCCTTGAGGATTTCGGACAGGGCGTAGATGCCGACCCCGAAGCCGAGAATCGGTATGCCTTCCGCCAGATCGAACATGCCGAAGGTGAAGCGTGCCTGGCCGGTGTAGAGATCGGTGCCGACCGTGCCGAGAAGCAGGCCGAACACGATCATGATGATGCCCTTGAGCACCGACCCGTGGGCGAGCGCGATCGAGGCCACCAGCCCGAGCACCATCAGCGAGAAATAGTCGGGCGGGGTGAATTTCAGCGCGAGCATCGTCAGCGGGATCGCGAAGATCGCGATCAGCAGCGTCGCGAAACAGCCGGCGATGAACGAGCCGATCGCCGCCAGCGCGAGCGCCGTGCCGGCCTTGCCCTGTCGCGCAAGCTGGTAACCGTCGATTGCGGTCACCGCCGACGAGGCCTCCCCCGGCAGGTTGATCAGGATGGCGGTGGTGGAGCCGCCATATTGCGCGCCGTAATAGATGCCGGCCAGCATGATCAGCGAGGCCTCCGGCGGAAAACCGAAGGTCACCGGCAGAAGAATGGCGATCGTGCCGAGTGGCCCGATGCCCGGCAGAACGCCGATGGCGGTGCCGAGGAAAACCCCGAGGAAGCAGAACAGCAGGTTGATCGGCTGAAAGACCGTTTCCAGTCCGAGGGAGAGATGCGCGAAAAGGTCCATGGATCAACCCGTGAAGACCGAACCCCAAAGGGGGATGGTCATGCTCAGAAGATAATGAAAGACGAGGACGCAGAAGAGGCTGAAGGCGGCGGAAAGCAGCAGCGCCTGGCGCAACGTCGTCACCTGGCTTGCAAGGCAGGAGACGAAAATTGACAGGAAAACAGCGATCAGCAGGCCGAAAGGTTCGATGGCGAAGCCGAAGATCATCGGGCAGGCGATGATGATCACGATCGCCCGCGGCGGCGCTATGGCAAAGGGCTCTGCGTCGGCGGGGGCGGGCAGAAACAGCACGATCAGGGCAAGGGCCGCAAGGATTGCCGACAGGACGACCGGAAAGAAGGCCGGTCCCATCCTGTCCAGCGTGCCCATGTTCATGGTCGTCAGCGCATAACCGCCCATGGCGGCGGAGATGATGAGGAATATGCCGGAGAAGATGACGTTCTTCCGTCGCGCGCCGCTGCCTGCACTCATGTCGATCTCCCGCCTGCTATCCTTGCCGCCTTGCCTCAATTGTCACGCTCCGGCGGGCAGGGCCATCGCATATGACGTTGTCGCATAGCCCCCCAATCTTCTC
>NZ_DEPM01000069.1:0-11554 GCF_002358775.1 Martelella sp. UBA3392 | reverse complement strand
CTCTCCCGCCAGCGGGAGAGAGCAATGGGAGCAAGCCGTCCGCCCGGCGCCCTAGAGCATTTCCGGTGAAAACCGGATCACCGGAAATGCTCTATCTATTTGTCTTTACGCGCGTCCGGACGGAAAACCGGTATCCACTTTTCCTGGACGCGCCTTAGTTGTTGCGGATATTGTACTTCTTGATGATATCGCGCCAGGTCGCTTCCTCGCGTATCGCCATGTCCTGCAGTTCCTCCGGCGTTGACGAGGTCGCGCGCTGGTAGTTCTTGGCGAAGGCCGCCTGCGCTTCCTCGCTCGCCAGGAAGTTCGCGATCGCCTCGTTCATCTGCGCAATCACCGCGGGCGGCGTTCCCTTGGGCGCGAGTATGCCGGACCAGAGCGGCGCGACCAGATCGACGCCGGCCTCCTGGAAGGTCGGGACATCCGGGAAATCGGGATTGCGCTCCGCGGACGCGATGCCGAGCGCCTTCATGGTGCCCGACTTCAGATGTTCGGTATAGGCCTCCGACAGGAAGTCGACCGAGATGTCGAGGCTGCCGGACAGGAGGTCGACGAGGGTCGGCGCGGTGCCCTGATAGGGCACGATCTTGAGATCGGCATCGGCCTGTTCGCTCATCATCAGTTCGATCATGTGGCCGTAGGAGCCGATGCCCGGATTGCCGGCGCTGACCTCGCCCGGATGGGCCTTGGCGTATTCCAGGAGTTCGCCGAGATCGTCGGCGGGAAAATCCGCCCGCGCCACGACCACCATATCGCCATGGGTGATCTGGCTGACATAGTCGAAATCTTCCAATGGCGTATAGGGCAGGCCGGTATAGGTGTTGGTGTAATTGGCGGTGGGGCCGGGAAAACCGACGACGAAGGTATAGCCGTCGGGCTTGGCATGCGCGACCGAGGCCATGCCGATCGTACCGCCGGCGCCGGGCTTGTTATCGACGATCACCGTCTGGCCGAACTGTTCCTCGAGATCGGCGGCCATCATCCGCACCAGAAAATCAGGCCCCGCCGGAAACGGAAACACGATCCGGATCGGCTTGGCCTCCGGCCAGTCCGCGGCCAGCGCAGCGGTTGTCGGGCCGAGCGCGATGCACATCGCGCCGGCGGCGATCGCGGTCCCGATGGTTTTAAGCAATGTCGTCATGAGTTCCTCTCCTCAAACGCGATGCGGCTCTCCCAAACCGCATGATCCACGCTAGTCCGATCGGTCGCAGACAGCCAAGCCGATGATGCCGCGTTTCAACGCGTGAAATGCCAGGCGCTTTCGCCTGCGGCGGATGGCGAGCTTTTCGGCCTGCCGAAGGGCCCGGATGCCATTCTTCAATCATGACAAATCGGTCATCTTCTTGAACCGCGTCATGCGGCGCACCAGTTTAGCACTCTCTCCCGCGGTGAAAGCCGCATAGCCCGGTCGGCCGCAAGGTCAGGCCGGGTTTTTTTAGCTGCGTCGCCGGCGGCCGATCGTGGCCAGCGTCGGCTCGGCGGCAAGCAGGCGTTTTGTATAGGCTTCCTGCGGGGCGTCGAGCAGTTGGGGGACCTGTCCTTCCTCCACCACGCGGCCGGCCTGCATCACCACAGCGCGGTCGCAGATCTCGTCGACCACGGCGATATTGTGGGTGATCAGCAGCACCGACAGGCCGTGTTCGGCGCGCATCTTGAGAATGAGCCTGAGGATCTGCGCCTGCACCGTCACGTCCAGCGCCGAAGTCGGCTCGTCGGCGACCAACAGTTTGGGGCGGGTGATCAGCGCGCGGGCGATCGCGATCCGCTGGCGCTGGCCGCCGGAAAATTCGTGCGGGTATAGATCGATATCGCGTCCTTTTAGCCCGACCTCTTCCAGAAGTGCGGCCACCCGCATCCGCCGGGCCTTGCCGGTCGGGGCATCGGGGTCCAGCGCCAACGGTTCGGCGATGATGCGGCCGATCGTCTGGCGCGGGTCGAGCGCACTGTAGGGGTCCTGAAACACCATCTGGAAATGACGCCGCAGCTTGCGAAGATCGCGCGGCGATTGCGCGTAAAGGTCGGCGCCTTCGAACAGCACCCGGCCGGCGCTCGGGCGGTCGAGCGCCATGATCAGCCGGGCAAGCGTCGATTTTCCGGACCCGCTCTCGCCGACAATGCCGAGGATTTCGCCCGACGCGAGGGTAATCGAGACATCGTCCAGTGCAGTGCGCGCGCCATAGTGCCGGGTCAGGCCCTCGGTTTGAAGCAGCGGGGTCATGACCCGCCCTCCAGCCCGGTGCGGACCCTTCGGGGCAGGGATGCCAGCAGCGTCTTGGTATAGTCATGGGCGGGGTGGCGCAGAACGTCTTCGGTTCTGCCCTCTTCCATCTTCTCGCCGTCATGCATCACCAGAACCCGATCGCTCATGCGGGCGATGACGCCGATATCGTGGGAGATCAGGATCGGGCCGATGCCGAGTTCGGCGACGAGATCGTCGAGAATGTCGAGGATCTCGGCCTGCACGGTGACGTCGAGCGCCGTGGTCGGCTCGTCGGCGATCAGGAGCCCGGGCTTCAGCGCCAGCGCGATCGCGATACCGATCCGCTGGCGCTCGCCGCCGGAAAGTTCGTGCGGATAGGAATTTATTCTCGTTTTCGCGTCGCGGATGCGGACCATGTCCATCAGCCGCAGGGCTTCCAGTCTCGCTTCGGCCCGGGAGATCGGACGATGAAGCCGCAGCGCCTCGGCGATCTGGCTGCCGGCGGTCATTGCCGGGTTCAGCGCGGTCATCGGTTCCTGAAAGATCATCCCGATCTTTGCCCCGCGCAGTCGGGTGAGCCTGCGTTCCGGCAGCGCCAGCAGGTTTTCGCCATCGAGCAGGATTTCGCCCTCCGCCCGGGCCGTTCGCGGCAGCAGGCCGATCACCGCCAGCGCCAGCACCGATTTGCCCGATCCGCTTTCGCCGACAATGCCGAGCGTCTCGCCCTTCTCCAGCGACAGATCGATGCCGTGCAATACTTCACGCCGCCCGCCGCGCCGGTCGGGGAAACTGACCCTGAGATTGCGGATATCGAGCATCATGACGCCTCGCGCGGGTCGGTCAGCCGACCGAGACCGTCGCCCAGAAGGTTGAGGCCGAGAACGGAGAAGGCGATAGCAAGGCCGGGGGCCAGCACCAGATGAGGGGCGCTCGCGAGATAGGTCTGGGCATCGGCCAGCATCCGCCCCCAGCTCGGCGTCGGCGGCGCGACGCCGAGGCCCAGAAACGAGAGCCCGGCCTCGGTGAGGATCGCAAGCCCGGTCTGGATCGCGACCTGAACGATGATCTGGGCGGCGATATTGGGAAGCACGTGTTCGAGCGTGATCCGCGTTCCGGTCTTGCCGGCCATGCGGGCGGCGAGGATATAGTCGCGCGCCCAGACCTGCAGCGCGGCCCCCCGGCTGACGCGGGCGAAGACCGGCACCATGAACAGCGCGATCGCGGTGACGGTGGTCGCCGGTCCGCCGCCGAGCACTGCGGCCAAAAGCAGCGCCGACAGCACTGGGGGAAAGGCGAAGACGATATCGTTGACGCGCATGATCGCGGCCTCGGCCACCCCCCGGCGCGCCGCCGCCATCGTGCCCAAAACGGTGCCGAATGTTCCGCCAATCGCGACCGCGGAAAACGCGATCGACAGCGAGGTCCAGGCGCCGGCCATGATCATCGACAATTCGTCGCGGCCGAACTGGTCGGCGCCCAGCAGCCCACCGGGACCGGGGCCCTCGAGGCGGAGCGGAATGTTGATGGCGGCGGGGTCCATCGGCGTCCAGAACCGGCTAAGGATCGCGGCTGTGACCAGCGCGGCGGTGATGATGCCGCCGATGATGAGAGGCAGGTGTCTCATCGCGTGGCCTTCAGCCGCGGGTCGATCACCGCGTAAAGCGTATCGACCGCGAAATTGAGGCCCATGACGATGACGGCGAACAGCAGCGCGACATTCTGGATCACGATCAGGTCGCGCTGGGCGAGCGCCTGATAGGCAAGCGTGCCAAGGCCCGGCAGGGTGAAGACGTTTTCGACCAGCACGGTGCCGGCCATCAGCACCGATATCTGCATGCCGAGCATGGTGACGACCGGGATCAGCGCGTTGGGCACGACGTGACGCCACAGCGCCCGCATCCGGCTTGCACCCTTGGCCCGCGCCGTGCGCACGAAATCCTCGCGCGCGACATCTATGACGGCCGTGCGCGTCACCCGCGTCAGCACCGCGGCCTGGGGGATGGCAAGCGCGATCGCGGGCAGCGTTAGCGCGGTGATGGCGGGCAGGAAACCAGCCTGCCAGCCCGGAAAGCCGCCGGTCGGAAACCAGCCGAGTGTCAGCGCCACGCCGAGGATCAAAAGCAGGCCGATCCAGAAGCCGGGCACGGCAATGCCGATCTGCGAAAACAATGTCGCGACGATATCCACCGGCCCGCCCGGCCGCTGGCCCGCGAAGACGCCGAGCGGCAGAGATATCAGCAGCGACAGCGCCACGGCGTAACCGGCAAGCGGCAGGGTGACGGCGAGGCGTTCGCCGATCAGCACGGCAACCGGCGTCGAATAGGTGTAGGACAGGCCGAGATCGCCGCGGACCAGACCCGCCAGCCAGTCGCCGTAGCGCAGGAGGAAGGGCTGGTCGAGGCCGAGTTGCTGGCGCAGTGCCGCAAGCGTATCGGGGGCCGCCGAGGTGCCGAGCATGATTTCCGCCGGATCGCCCGGAACCGCCGCCATCACCGCGAAAATGATGAAGGAGACCGCCAGAAGGCTCGCGGCGAGAAAGACAAGATTGCCGGCGATGCGCCGCACCGCCGGACGTGTTTGCAACACGGTCTACTTGCTCCAGTGCACGCCGGTCATGTCGTTTGAGGGAACCGGCTCATTGACCCACAGCCCCTCGAGGTCCGCGTTCCAGACGCCGATCTTGGGCCAAGCATAGAGAAACAGCGCCGGCACGTCCTCGGCCAAGATTTTCTGCGCCTTTTTGTAACCCGCCAGCCGCTCTTCGGCGCTGGTCGCATCGGCGATCGCCGTCATCGTCGCGTCGAAATCGGGATTGTCATAGTTGAAGTAATAGGGATCGCGGGCATAGATGCCGATATCGAGCGGCTCGGCATGGCCGATAATCGTCATGTCGTAATTGGTGTCCTTGAACACATCCTGCAGCCATTTCGCCGGAAATTCGGAGGATTCGATCGTGGCGGTCACGCCGATCTGGGCGAAATAGGCCTGCATGATTTCCGCCGCCCGTTCGGCATAGCCCCGGTTCGGCGCCTTGATGGTGAATTGCAGGCCGTCGCCGTAGCCGGCCTCGGCAAGCTGCGCCTTCGCCTTTTCCGGATCATAGGGCAGCACGCCGGTGAGGTCCTCATAGCCGGCATCCGATGGCGAAAAATGGCTGCCGATTGGCGTGCCGTAGCCGGAATTGGTGGCATCGATGATCGCCTGCCGGTCGATCGCCATCATCAGCGCCCGGCGCACCCGGCGATCGTCAAAGGGCGGCTTGGCGTTGTTCATGCCAGCGACGACTTCCATGCCGGTGGTGCCGGGCACGACTTCGAAGGCGTCATTGGTCTCGAAGGTGCTGACGAGTTCAGGGGCCGCGAATTCCGGTATGGCGTCAACCCCGCCGGAGGTGAGGGCCGCGGCCTGTGCCTGCGCGTCGGAAATGAAGCGGAAGGTCACGGTTTCAAGCGCGGGTTTTTCGCCCCAGTAATTCGGGTTCCGGGTGAGGGTGACCTGGTTGCCCTTCTTCCATTCGCCGAACTCGAACGGCCCGGTGCCGACGGGATCGGTGGCATTGGTCGCCTCGCTTTCCGGCTCCACCATCACGGCGGCGGGAAAGCCGAGCCAGTAGAGAAGGTCGTAGGCGGGGCGGGAGAGCGTGAGTGTCAGCGTAAGCGCGTCGCTCGCCTCAACGGTATCGATCGCGCTGTAAAGCGCCTTCTGCGGGTTGACGCTGTCGTCGGCGATGATGCGGTCGATCGAATATTTCGCGGTTTCGGCGGTGAACGGCTTGCCGTTGTGGAACGTCACGCCCTCGCGCAGTTTGAACGTATAGGTGAGGCCGTCGTCAGAAACGTCCCATGCTTCGGCAAGCTGCGGGGCGATATCGCCGTCCTCGTCCACCGTTGTCAGTCCCTCGAACAGGTTCTTCCAGACCACCTGGCCGATTGCGACCGGGGCAGCGGCCGTCGGGTCGAGCCCGGTCGGCTCGATCGCCATGCCGACGATGACGTCGCTGCGGGGTTCCGCAAGCGCCGGCGCGGCAATGAGGCCGGCGACAAGCGCGGCTGCGGCGAGGGTGGTGAATGTGCGGGTCATGCGCTCCTCCAAGCGGTGTCAGGTGGGAGCGTCTATAGCGGGAAGGCGGGAGATGTGTAAATATTTCATGGCAATTTCGATTTTAGTGTAACGAATTTCGGTACACTAAAATCAGCGCCATCTCGCTGCATTGGTCACTTGCGGACTAACCACAACGAGCGGCACACTCCGCCATGAAGCAGTGAGGGCATGCTGACGGATATGCTCCAGATGCCTCAGCGGAAATCGAAGGCCGAGAGCCCGGCGACCATTTCGTCGAGGCCGAGCGGTCGCGTCACCGGCGGTTCGGCGCGCGACAGACAGCCGATCCGCTCGCAGAGCCGGCAGACCGGGCCGATGGGCGTGGCGGGCTGCTCCGGCCTGGCATAGACCGTCGCGGTGGCATGTGCGTGGGGCAGGCCGACAAGCAGGGCGGTCAGATGCGGCCGTTCGCCAGACGCCGGCTCCGGCCCCTCGACCGTGCGCGACAGCGTCAGGAACTCCGCGCCGTCCGGCATTGCGGCGCGCTGGACGATCAGCCGACCGGCCCGTGCGAAGGCGTCATAGACGTCGAGCCTTGGACATTCACCGCGAAAGCCGCCTTCGCCGATCCGGCGCAGGATGTTGCCGGCCACATCGATTTCCATGGCGAAGAACGGTAAGCCGGCATTGTCCGGCCGTTGCAGGCTGACGAGCCGTGTTGCGGCCTGGGCGAAGGACAGGCCGAACCGCCCGGCCAGAAGCGAGATATCGTACCGGTCCCGGCGGGCGGCCTCCACGAACGGGCCGTAGGGCATCAGCAGCGCATGGGCGGCATAGCGGGCAAGCTCGAACCGCGCGATCCGCCGCGCCTCGTCACCGGAGAGCGCCAGCGTCTCGATCGCTTCGGCAATTTCGTCGCGGAAGGCCAGCAGCGCCGCCTCAATCGCGATCTCGCGCTGGCGGTCATGCGGCGAGAACCGCGCGGAAATGAACAGCCGCATGGTGTGGCGGTCGAAGCGGCGGCCGAGATTGACCATGGCATGCGGCGGCAGCACCCGGACGGCGATGCCGTGCTTTGCGCGCAGCCAGTCCTTGAGCGCGGCCGACATTTCGTCGCCCGGCGCAAGCTCCGCATGCAGCGCCTCGGCGGCGCGGTCGAGCGCGTCGAAATACCAAGGCCGCCGCGACAGCGCCTCGCGCACCTCGTCATGAGGCAATCGCCTTCCGTCAAGGTGTGTCGGTCGCCCCTCCTCGGCGAGCAGCGCCGTCAGGTCGGACAGGCGGGCGGTCTGTTCCTGATAGGCGCGGTAGAGCTTCATCATGCCGATCGCCGCATTGGGCGCGGCCTCGGCCACTTCCACCAGTTCCTGGTCGCCGGGCAACTCGCCGGAAAGCAGCGGATCGGCGAACACCGCCTTGAGCTGGCCGATCGTCCCGCTGTTTTCGCCCTGCAGCGAGGCGATATCGACATCGTAGACGGCGGCGAGCTTCAGCAGCAATTGCACCGTCAGCGGTCGCTGGTTGCGCTCGATCAGGTTGAGATAGGAGGGCGAGATCGACAGCGCCTCCGCCATCGCGGTCTGCGTCAGTTCCATCTGCTTGCGCAGCCTGCGGAGCCTGGGGCCTGCGAATATCTTGCTTTCCGCCATCGCAAAATCCTTTTACAAAATTTACAGATTTACAATAGTGTTCTGTAAAGCGACCGACAGTATAACCCGATTTCGGGCCGATGAAAGCCTATTTCATTGGATTTAACGCCGAATTTTCGTTAAGTCTGTCACATCGATAAAGATTGTCTCGGGTTGAGACTGAAATGAATATCGAAGTGAGGAGAAGCAATGTCGGAATTTTACAAACTTGTCGAAGGCGCTGCGGAAGGCCGTTATGACGGGATCGAGCGTCCCTATAGCGTCGAGGACGTGAAGCGTCTGCGCGGCTCCATGCCGATCCGCGCCACGCTCGCGGAGGAGGGCGCCAAGCGTCTGTGGACGCTGATCCATGACCAGGATTTCGTCAATGCGCTCGGCGCGCTCTCGGGCAATCAGGCCATGCAGATGGTTCGCGCCGGGCTTAAGGCGATCTATCTTTCCGGCTGGCAGGTCGCCGCCGACGCCAACACTGCGTCGGCGATGTATCCCGACCAGTCGCTCTATCCGGCCAATGCCGGGCCCGAACTCGTCAAGCGCATCAACAAGACGCTGCAGCGCGCCGACCAGATCGAGGTTTCGGAAGGCCAGGGGCTTTCGGTCGATACCTGGTTCGCGCCGATCGTCGCCGATGCGGAGGCCGGTTTCGGCGGACCGCTCAATGCCTTCGAGATCATGAAGGCCTATATCGAGGCGGGTGCGGCGGGCGTCCATTTCGAGGACCAGCTCGCGTCGGAAAAGAAATGCGGCCATCTCGGCGGCAAGGTGCTGATCCCGACCTCGGCCCATATCCGCAACCTGACGGCGGCACGTCTGGCCGCCGACGTCATGGGCGTGCCGACGCTGGTGATCGCCCGCACAGACGCGGAAGCCGCCAAGCTGCTGACCTCTGATATCGACGAGCGCGACCGGCCCTTCGTCGACTACGATGCCGGGCGCACGCCGGAAGGCTTCTATCAGGTTCGCAACGGGCTCGAGTCCTGCATCGCCCGCGCGGTCGCCTATGCGCCCCATTGCGACCTGATCTGGTGCGAGACCTCGAAGCCGGATCTGGAGCAGGCGCGGCGCTTTGCCGAGGGCGTGCACAAGGCGCATCCGGGCAAGCTTCTGGCCTATAACTGCTCGCCGTCGTTCAACTGGAAGAAGAACCTGGACGAGGCGGATATCGCCCGCTTCCAGCGCGAACTCGGCGCCATGGGCTACAAGTTCCAGTTCATCACGCTGGCGGGCTTCCATCAGCTCAATTTCGGCATGTTCGAGCTCGCCCGCGGCTACAAGGAGCGCCAGATGGCGGCCTATAGCGAGCTCCAGCAGGCGGAATTCGCGGCGGAGCGCAATGGCTACACCGCGACCCGCCACCAGCGCGAAGTCGGCACCGGCTATTTCGATGCGGTGTCGATGGCGATCACCGGCGGCACCGGCTCCACCACCGCCATGGGAGAATCCACCGAAACAGCCCAGTTCGAGGCAGCAGAATAGGCAAGGGAGGAATGAGCAATGACACCGAAACTCAACGTCAAGGAACGCGCCGAGGCGCAATCAGGCGAAATGTCCGCCGAGCAGCAGGCCGCCATCCGCATGGTCGCCAATGATCTCCACCGGCTGAACCAGGCTGTGATGCGCGCGGTCGATGCCGGCGTCTCGGTCGAGATCATCCGCTCGGCCCGCCACCACGGCGGCGGCAAGTGGGGCGACCTGCTGACGCCGATCATCATCGCCGGCGCCGCTGCCGCACCGGCGCCGGAGGAGAGCCGTAGCGCCCATTGAACGAGCAAGTTGCAACAAGGCGCGTCCCTTTGACAAGGGGCGCGCTTTGGCGTTTCCGAAAGCATTTCGATCACCCAAACCGCGCCCGCGTCAAAATCTGCGCATACGGGCTTTTTTCTGACTCAGTTTTGCTCCAATGAGACAGCATGAAATTCCTCAACAGCCTGAGCATAGCCGCCCTTTTCTGCCTCGCCGCCGCCCCGCAGGCTAGCGCCCATCCGCATGTCTTCGTCGATGCCCGGCTTGAAGTGGTGGCCGATGATGACGGCAATGTCACCGCGCTGCAGAATGTCTGGCGCTTCGACGAGTTCTTTTCCTCCTCGGTGATCCTCGACTACGACACCAATATGGACAACACGCTGACCGGCAAGGAACTGACGGATATCGGCGATACCGTGCGTGAATCGCTCGCCGAATACGGCTATTACACCCAGATCAACGACAATGGCGAGAATGTGCCGCTCGCGCATCCCGACGTCATCCATGCCGACATGGTGGACGGACAATTGCTGCTGATCTTCTCGGCGAAGCCTTCCAAGCCGATCAAGCTCTCCGGCCACCTTACCTTCGGCATCTATGACGCCAGCATGTATACCGCGATCGACTTTCAGCGCGATGAGGATCTGGTGACCATCGGCAAGGCCTTCGACCGCTGCAAGATCGCGATTGTGCGGCCCGATCCCGACGAGGTCATCGCTGAAAACAGCGATGCGCTGACGGCCGCCTTTTTCAACGACCCGACCGATATGAGCAAACTGTTTGCAACCCGCCTGGACATGACATGCCCCGACTGACCCGCCCGATCGCGCTGATCCTGCTTCTGGCGCTCCTGGCTTTCGTGATATTCGGCCTAAACTCCAAGTCGTTCTCGGCCTCGCCGCTCGGCATCGGCTCGTCAGAGCCGTCATTTTCGACGTCGTTCGGCCCGTTGCAGCCGGTGTTGATGAGGATCAACCAGTATCAGCAGCAATTCTACCACGCGCTGACAGCGGCGCTGAAGGCGATGCGGGACGATCCGGTGAAGGTGCTGGGGCTTGTCGGCCTTTCCTTTACCTATGGCGTGTTTCATGCCGCCGGCCCCGGCCACGGCAAGGCGGTGATCTCGTCCTACATGATCGCCAACGAGACCGAGCTCAGACGCGGCATTTTCATTTCGCTGCTGGCCTCGCTGGCGCAGGGCGTGACAGCGATCCTGCTGGTGGGCACGGCCTATCTGTTTCTGCGCGGCACCGCGGTCTCGATGCGCGATGCCACGCTCTACATGGAGCGCGCCAGCTTTCTGCTGATCGCCGGTTTCGGCCTGTGGCTGCTCTACACCAAGACGCGGTCGATCATGTCTTCGTCCGCCGCCGGAAACGAGCATCACGGTCACGACCACGGGCATGGCCACGATCACAGCCACGGCCATCCCGACCATCATGCGCATGACCACCACGCCCATAGCCACCACGATCATGATCATGTGCATGGTCCCGATTGCGGCTGCGGCCATGTGCACATGCCGGAGCCCAAGGACCTCGGGGGCAAGGATTTCGACTGGAAGGGCGCGGGCTCCGCAATTCTGGCGATCGGCATGCGGCCCTGCTCGGGCGCGCTGATCGTGCTGACCTTCGCATTGCTGAACGGGCTGCTCCTCGGCGGCATCGCCTCGGTCTTCGCCATGGCGATCGGCACCGCGATCACCGTGTCGGTGCTGGCGATCATCGCCGTCTCGGCCAAGGGACTTGCCGTGCGCCTTGCCGGTCGCGGCTCCACGCGCGCGACCGTGATCGGCTACGGCATCGAGATCGCCGGCGCGCTTCTGGTCACGCTTCTGGGACTGATGCTGTTTGCCGCCTCGATGACAGGCTGATCAGATCGTTGATCAGATCCCGGTTCCGAGGTTCTGGTAATTGCTCAT
>NZ_DEPM01000198.1:8182-11348 GCF_002358775.1 Martelella sp. UBA3392 | reverse complement strand
GAGGAAGCCTTCATGCAGAACCCATGCGGACGGTTCGTCGGGAAGGTTGAAGCGGGTGATGCGGCCATAAGGCGTCACCGAGGCCTGCTTGTCGGAATTGTTGGTGACTTTGTCGTCGACGGTGATCATGTATTTGTCGTCGATCGAGAAGGACCGGGTGAACTTGATGCCGGAATCATTGGTGTAGGAAATCACCACCGGGGTCGACGGCGTCAGTTCTGTGCCCTTTTCGAGCGTCCAGACCGTCTGCGGGCCTGGCACCGTTCCGGAATTGTCGCCCTGCACGAAGCCGAGTTCGGCGAAATAGCCGTTTTCGGTGTCGGCGGGCGAGAACAGCGTCACGATCGGGCTCGTGGGATCAACCGAAACATGGTAATCCTTGAGCTTGATATCGTCGATCCGGGCGCCGGCGAGATTGATCGAGCCTTCGAGTGAGGGCGTCTCGATCTTGACGCGCGGCGCGGAGGCCTGCTGCGCGCCTGCCTGGGAAAATACCGCATCGCTGCCGCCGGTCTGGCCCGAGACCGCGGGCGTCGCACCCTCTGGCGTGACGGTCTGTTCCTGCGTCTGCTGCTGCAGCGCGGCCTGTTCCTGGGCCTGGCGCTGCGCCTCCATGCGCGGACCCATGAAAAAGAACTGCCAGGCGAGGACGATCAGGACCGTCAGGCCGATCGCGATCATAGAATTGCGGTTATTTTCCATCTTTAATTCCTGGTGCGGAGGCCTTCCGGCTCCGTCGGATTTGAGGCGGGTTCGAGATCCGCGATTCCAGCGTGTCGACAAGCCGCGCGAACGGTGCATCGAGCACCTCGCTGCGGCCCACGATGACATAATCGCAACCGGGCTGCATTGCAAACGCTGCCTTGAGGCGGACCGCCTCTTTCAGGCGGCGGCGAATGCGGTTGCGCGCGACGGCATTGCCCTGCCGTTTTGTCACAGTAAAACCGACGCGAGGCTCCGATTGGGGCTCGCGTCGGTCGAGAACTTCAAGCAGAAAAAGGGGGCCCTTGCGCCGCTCGCCCTTTTGCACGGCGAGAAACTGTGGACGGGTCTTCAGCCGTCCGACTTCGGCCTTTTGATCGGGCCCGGACATAAGGGCGAAACGCCCTTACGCCGAAAGACGCTTGCGGCCGCGGGCGCGGCGGGCGTTGAGGACCTTGCGGCCGCCCTTGGTTGCCATGCGCGAGCGAAAGCCGTGGCGGCGTTTGCGAACGAGTTTGGAAGGCTGGTAGGTACGCTTGGTAGACATTTGTTTTAATACCGCGGTGTGCGGCCCTTCTTGAAAACCGGCCGAAACCGGTTAAGCGTGTGGTTGATGTCGTTCGCTCCGCAAAAATATATGGGTGCAGAGCCGAAACTGCGCGGCTTATAAGGGAAAGCGCCGCGAATTGTCAATCGCGCGGCTGAGAAGTCGCAGCTAGCCCGGCCCGGTTTTGCATTTGCGGCGTTCGGGCATAGTATGGCTTCAGGTTGAATCGGAGAAAGCGGATGCGGTCTGAAAACCGCCCTCGGGGCACGGAAAGTGCATCTCCCCGCGTCAGTGCCGACGGCATCGTGATGCCGCGTTTTCTCTCCGGCCTTTCCGGGCGTATCCTGATGCTGACGGTCGCCATCATCATGTTTGCCGAAATCGTGTTCTTCGTGCCGGCGGTCGCCACCATGCGCCTGCGCTGGCTTGACGACCGGCTGAACACCGCCGCCGCCGCGGTCACCGTCATCGACGGGCTGCAGCCGCTTTCCCTGCCGCGCGCGCTTCAGGACGAGACTCTGATGGCGACGGGCACCAAGGCGATCGTGCTCAGGAAGGACGGCATGTCGCAACTGCTGGCGGTGACCGACATGCCGCCCGAAATCAGCCGCAGCTACGACCTGACCGATGTCGGCCCGGTGAAGGCGGTGGTCGATGCCTTCGACGAACTTCTGTTCGGTGGCGATCGGGCGATCCGTATTCTCGGCAATATCGGCGACAGCGACGCGATCATCGAACTGGTGATCTCCGACGATGAATTGCGCCACGCGCTGCTGATCTATGCGCGCAATATTTTCGCGCTCAGCATTCTGCTCTCCTCCGTCACCGCGATGCTGATCTTTTTCCGCCTGAACGCGATACTGGTTCGCCCGCTCAGGCGCCAGATCGCCAACATGCAGACTTTCTCCGAACATCCCGAACTGCCGGAAAGCGTGTTCCGCCCCAGCGCCGAGCCCGATGAACTGGGCATTGCGGGCCGTCATCTCGCCACCATGCAGAGCGAGTTGCAGAAGACCCTGCGCCAGCAGAAGCGGCTTGCCGAACTCGGTCTGGCCGTTTCCAAGATCAACCACGACATGCGCAATATCCTGTCCGCCGCCCAACTGATGTCGGACCGCATTGCCGGCATCGATGATCCGGTGGTCAAGCGGGTCGCGCCGAAGCTCTTGCGCGCGATCGACCGGGCGGCGCTCTATTCGCGTTCGGTGTTGAGCTATGGCCAGGTCTCCGAGGCGGAGCCGAAGCGCCGGATGATAGACGTCCAGTCGCTGGTCAACGACGTTCACGACTATCTCGAACTCTCCGCCGATCCCTCGATCGAGTGGATCAACCGTGTGCCGGAAGGGCTGAAGATCGACGCCGACCCCGAGCAGTTGTTCCGGGTGATCTTCAACCTCTGTCGCAACAGCGTCGAGGCGCTCGGTCAGCAGGCCAAGGCCGAATCGGTCAACTGTCTGACGATCTCCGCCCAGCGCCATGGCAGCGTGGTGTCGCTGACGATCGACGATACCGGGCCCGGCATGCCGCAGAAGGCGCGCGAGAACCTGTTCGCCGCCTTTCGTGGCTCGGCCCGCAGCGGCGGTACGGGGCTTGGGCTCGCCATCGCCCGCGAACTGGTGCTCGCCCATGGCGGCACGATCGGGCTTGTGGAAAAGGCAGGCCAGGGTACGCTGTTTCGCATCGAAATTCCCGACCGCCCGGTGATGCTGGAAAGCTGGCGCGAGGAGAACGAAGCCGGCAGCTAAAGGCTGCGCGCGGGTATCGTCATTTTCATGTTTCAGGAAAATGACAACAATTTTCCGAAATCCGCTTGCATTCCAAATCGCAAGGTCTTAGAAGCCGTTTCGCACGCCGCAGACAGACGCGGCGACCGCAAATGGCAAGCGCTCGTAGCTCAGCTGGATAGAGCACCAGACT
>NZ_DEPM01000198.1:0-7880 GCF_002358775.1 Martelella sp. UBA3392 | reverse complement strand
GCTCAGCTGGATAGAGCACCAGACTACGAATCTGGGGGTCAGGAGTTCGAATCTCTTCGAGCGCGCCACTTCTTCACGCACGAAAAACTTGAATATCTGAGCGCCGAGCGAGGCGTTCTGACGCATAGCCGCCGCGGTGCGCTTTCAGCGCGTTCGACGCTTCTGCCGGCGCGACCTCCTTCGTGAAGCTGGAGCGTCGGGCGGAAAAGTGGTCACCGGTTTTTCGCCCGACGCGGCAAAGGATCTGGGGATGGTGGCCTCATTCGGGTTGCTCGTCCGCCCATTCCGGCAGCGGAAACACCATGTCATAAGCCCAGTTGAAGCCGAGCGCGTAGACCATGTAGAACAGCGCGAAGGATATATCCATCACCAGCGCCTGAACGAGCGAAATGCCGAGATACCACGCGATGAACGGCATCAGCACGATGAGCAGGCCGAGTTCGAACAGAACCGCATGCACCACCCGCGACGGCATCGCCTTCTCGGTGGTGGCGAACAGGCGCTGCATGATGTGGTCGAAAATATAATTGTAGACCATGTTCCAGAGGGCGGCGAGCGTGGCGCTTGCAACGCCCACCACGCCGATGTCGTGCATGGGCATGCCGAAGGCGAATGCGCCGAGCGGAACGATCAGAAGCAGGCCGATAATCTCGAAGCTGAGTGCATGGCGAAGGCGATCGAGAGGGGAGCGCATGGGCAACCTCAAATGAGATGCCGGGTCGTCCCGGCTGTTGTCCAATTCGGGGAGGTCGTCCTCACGCAAGCGGAGATGGCGCATGCGACCGCTCGTTTCAAGTGCCGAAATTTCGAAGTGTGAAAAAGTTTGCTTCGACGTTTTGCGGGAGCGGGAACGGCGAGAGACCCGCGCGACGGTCACGGGAGCGTGTTGTCCTGGTTGACGACACGATTGCGGCCGCCCCTCTTGGCGACATAGAGGCGCGTGTCGGCGTTCTTGAACAGGGCGTTCCAGCTTTCGGACGGTTCGCGCGTCGCGACGCCGAAGCTCGCGGTGACGCCAGTTGCGCCATCCGGCAGGCCGTAGTGATGTGCCTCGACGGCGGCCCTGAGGCGTTCGGCGAACTGCAGCGCCGCCTCGACGTCGGTATCCGGCATCAGGATAGCGAATTCCTCGCCACCCAGCCGGCCGATGATGTCGTGCTTGCGGGCATTCTGGCGCAGGACCTTGCCCACTTCCCTGAGGACCACATCGCCCTGATCGTGACCATAAAGATCATTTATGCTCTTGAAGTGATCGATGTCGCAAAGAACGAGGGAAACCGGATTGTCGATGACCGGCAATTCCGTGTCGATCCGGTCGCCGAAACCGCGCCTGTTCAACACCCCGGTTAGCGCGTCGTAGTCACGCTCGCGTCGCAAATCGTGCAGGACATCGGAAAAGGCAGCAAACAACAGCGTAAGCGCCAGCACCGCCGCGAGAAGACCGACGGAGAAGAGCATGGCCTGCCAGAACAGCGAATTTGCAAAGGCCGCCACGCCGGGAGCGATCCAGTTGGCCGTGGTCAGCAGGGTTCTCGGAAAGAAGTGAAGGGCGAAAAGCAACAGGACCCAGAAGAGAACGCGATCGACGGGGCGAGGCGCCGGACGCTTCGCAAGGGGGACCGTTGCCGAAATCATGATCAGGCCATAGCCGAAATGCTGTACGTAGATTCGAGCGGTCAGATTCCGGTCAACATAGAAAAAATACCAGAACAGCGCCTCGATGATCGCGAATACGGCCAGACATAACCACCAGTTGAACGGTTTTTCGGCGCGCAGCAGTATCCCCTGCACGGTCAGTAATACCGCAAGCGTATAGAATGCGCCGGAAACAAGGGCATTCGCTCCAACGCCCGGAGGCCAGCCGAGAATTTGCGAGAGCGAGCCCAGCGTGAACAATAGGCACGATAGCGCTAGCACCGGCAAATAGAGCAGCCGCCTTTCGATAAGCCAGAACACCGCAAAGGCGAGGCTGAATGTCAGAACGATGCCCGGCCCCGTCAAGGAAAGGATTGTTCGCGCTACCACAGTATCCATCGGACATCAGGCTTCTGAAATAAACAGCTGGTGGAAATCAACATCGGAGAAGGCTGCGATCAATCTCTCCGGACTGCAGGTGACTGCACGTATAGATTGTTCACGGAGAAAAAGTAAGCTTTTAGTTTCAAAATATTTCATTGTCAGCACGTTTTGAGCGTAGGCGGCAAGAAATATCAACGCCAATTAGAGCAATTCTGACTGAAATGGAAGCAGTTATGTATGTCTAGCCCTACCTTTACATGCGGGTAGGGTCACCTGACGTGGTCATTGCTATGCTCGGGGATTTCGAAACCGCGGCAACCGGTTTGGCTTGCAGCCGGTGGTTTTCATGATTTCAGGATCAGGGAATGCCCGCGATTCAGCCGCCACAATCGGCCGCGGGCATACGCCTGGCTCATGTAGAGGGAAGTAACGCCGTGTAGAGGCAGGTCGCAACAAAACGACCCGCCGCGACTGTTCGCGAGCGACCGTTTTATAGCAATTCCAGGTGAATTGGATACCGGTTCACCGTCCGGAATTGCGTAAAAACAAAGAGATAGAACCTTTCCGCGTTTCCGTGAAATGCGGAAAGGTTCTAAAGAACAGGTCAGCCGTATTCCGCCATATCGGCCGCCACCGCGGCCTGCATCTCGTCCAGCACGTCGGGGAGCGCGCTCAGGACCCGGTTCCAGCGCGGCATCAGCGGCGTTGCGTCCGGGGTTTCGAGGAATGCGTTGCCGGCCTCCGTCAGGTTGGTCGCAAACAGTTCGACCGCCTGTTCTTCCTTGTGCCGGTCGGTGGAAAGCCCGTTCATGCGGGCGTCGTTGTGGTAGGTCTCGACCAGATCGAGCGCAGTGCGGAAATAGGCCGCCTTCACCGTTCTGAGCGTCTCCTGCGAGAAGGTGACGCCGTCGGTCGCAAGCTTGCGGAACACGGTCTTGCAGATGTCCGTGGACATGCGCGACAGACCCTGCTGGGCATCCTCTTGCGAAAGCGGCTGGTGCTTGTGGTCGTAGGCGTCGGAAATATCGACCTGGCAGATGGCATTGTTGGAATAGTTGCGCCACAGTTCCGACAGCACGCCGATCTCGAGGCCCCAATCCCACGGAATGCGGATATCGGGCAGGATGTGCGTGCGCATCGCGAATTCGCCTGCGAGCGGATAGCGGAACCCTTTCAGGTAATCGAGATAGGGCTGGTGGCCGATGGTCTTTTCCAGCGCCAGCAGAAGCGGCGTCACCAGAAGCCGGGTCACGCGGCCGTTGAGCGAACCGTCGGCGATGCGCGGATAATAGCCCTTGGCGAACACATAGGGAAAGGCAGGGTTGGTGACCGGGTAGACCAGGCGGGCCAGCATCTCGCGGGAATAGGTCACGATGTCGCAATCATGCAGAGCCACGACGGACGAGTTGCGCGCGCCCAGAACATAGCCGATGCAGTACCAAACATTGCGGCCCTTGCCGGGTTCCGCCGGCGCCAGCGATGCTTCACCGAGCCGGTTGTGGACGGCCTGCATGCGCGGGCCATCGTTCCACAGTACGGCATGGTGCTGGGGCAGGCGGCTGAAATATTTCAGCGCGTAGCGATACTGCTCCTCATCGGCGCGGTCGAGGCCGATGACGATGTTGGAAATATAGGGCACCTCAGTCAGGTGTTTGACGATGTTGTCGAGTGCCTCTGCCTCGAGCTCGGAGAACAGGGAGGGGAGGATCAGCGTGATCGGGCGGGTCGCCGAGAAACTCGAAAGCTCGCGCTCCACGCGATGGAGCGAGCGTTCGCGCAGGTTGTGAAGCGTCGCGACGACGCCGTTTTGATGAAAGTCAGCCATGGCGACGCTCCTGATTTTTGTGCTTGCGGCAGCGCCGGATTGTGGCTGCCGATTGGAATATGGATCAGAGCGGGCGGCTTTCAACGCTGCAAGGCCGCTCGATCGTCATTGTTACGCGGCAACTCCGCGAAGGGCGGGTGGGTCCGTCCAAGTGCGAACTGCTCATGCATTTACCAACTATATTATGCCAATAATTGCAATATCATGTCATTCCAGCCGTAAGGGCCCGTCCGCTCGGACCGGGCGATGAAGCCTTCGCGCTCGCGGTCCGAAACCGGCATTTCGGCATGGGCGGGATTGGCGATGATGAAGCCCCTGTCGGCGGCCTCCAGCATGGCCGCGTCATTGGGCGCATCGCCCAGCGCCACGGCGAAAACCGGCTCATCCGAGGTTTCCGCATAGTGGCTGGCGATCTTTTTCATGGCCTCGGCCTTCGAGGTTTTCGGCATCAGCGTGAAGAACCGGCCGCCTTGGACCGCCTGAAACCCTTGCGCGTCGAGAATTGCGGCAAAGGCGGCGCGCTGGTCCTCGCCGCCGGACCAGAGCCCGGGTTCGGAAAAACGGCGCTTGCGGGCAAGTCGGGCACTTTCGAGCGACATGCCGGTTCTCTCCGCGACCTCCGCATCGCTCCAGTCGCCGAAACCCTGGTAGTGGCGGCGCAAATCCGGGTCCATGGATGACAGCACCGCGCGCAGCCTGTCATAAACGCCGTCTTCATCTGCCTCGCCGCCCGGCCAGTTGACGATGCCCGCGCCGTTTTCCACGATCATCGGGTGATCGATGCCGATCGCGCTAGCGATCGGCCGCATCTCGGCCTCGGTCTTGGAGCTTGCGAGAACGAGCGGGATGCCCCGCGCCTTCAAGAGGTCCAGCGCCGGGCGGGCTGGCTCGAAGGAATAGGTCTCGTGGTCGAGGAGCGTGCCGTCGAGATCGGTGAAGACGATGTGCATCGGATGACCTTTATGCGTCTCAGCTTCTGGCAAGAAACTGCCGCGCCGCATAAAGCGCGATCGCCGAGGCATTGGAAACATTGAGCGATTTGATCTCGCCGGGCATGTCGAGCCTTGCCAGCGTGGTCACCGTTTCGCGGGTCTTCTGGCGCAGGCCCTTGCCTTCCGCGCCGAGCACCAGCGCGATCTTGTCGCCGCGAAGGCTCTCTTCCAGCACGGCGGGTCCCTCCGAATCGAGCCCGACCGTCGTAAAGCCCATGGCGTGGAGTTCATCCAGCGCCTTGGCCAGATTGGTGATCTGGATATAGGGAATATATTCCAGCGCGCCCGAGGCGGATTTGGCGAGCACCCCGGATTCGGCCGGGCTGTGGCGCATGGTGGTGATCACCGCGCCGGCGGCAAACGCGACGGCGGAGCGCAGGATCGCGCCGACATTGTGCGGGTCCGTTACCTGATCGAGCACCAGGAGCAGCGGGCTGTCCTGCAGCGCATCCAGCTTGCGCACCGGCAGCGTGCGCGCCTTCAGCATCACGCCCTGATGGATCGCGTCCTCGCCGAGAATATCGTCGATCTCTTTGGGACGGACGATCTCCACCGGAAGGTCTGCCGGCAGGTCGAGCCCGTCCGTCAGGCGGGCAAGCGCGTTCTGGGTGATCTTGAGCGCAATCAGCGTGCGCTCCGGGTTTTCGATTGCCGCGCGCACGGTGTGCAGCCCGTAAAGCAGCACCTCGTCGTCCGCCACCGGCAGCGGACCGGCCGGGCCGCGCTTGCCCTGACGGGGCGGGGCAGGGGGCAGGTCGCCGCGCGCGCGCTTGCTGTCGCGGTGGGTGCGTCGGAGCTTGGCGTAGTGGCTGTCTTTGGCGGAGCCGTCGCGGTCGTGTTTCTTGTTCATGGTCTTTTTATAGAGCGGCGGGCCGCTTCCGGCTAGACGGTTGGCGCCGGTTTTGCACTGCGGCGCGCCCGCATTGCGGGCCAGATGATTTTTCAGCGGAATTTGTGAAGCGCCGTGTTGACAGAGCGTCATCAGCCGGTCATATACGCGGCGCAGATCGAAGCGAGCCGGCGTGCCGGCGCGGCATCGATCGGCGGCATGGCCGCCATCCAGGCTGGTACTGGAGGAGTGCGTGAGTGGTTAAAACGGACGGACTGTAAATCCGTTGACTTAGTCTACGTTGGTTCGAATCCAACCTCCTCCACCACCGGACCTGGGACCTGATCCGAGCGGAGCGAGGACCGGCGGATCACGCAGACAAGTTGCTGGTTGGAACGCCGATCCGAGTGTATCGAACCGAAACGCTCTTCTTAAGTTCCGCGGGTATAGCTCAATGGTAGAGCAGCAGCCTTCCAAGCTGAATACGCGGGTTCGATTCCCGCTACCCGCTCCAATCCATCTCAAGCCCCTGTCACAAGAATAATCTTTCATCGCCCTGGTTACGTGGACGATTATGTTGCGTCACGCCATTGCGCTTTTCAATGAAAGCCCGTATAGGTTGTATTCCGTTGTGATGCGTTTTCGGGGTTGCGGGATGGAGCATGTTCCGGGCGGCGTGGGGCGAAAGCGCCTGCGGGGATTGACTTGGACCACCGTTTCTTTTGAATAGGCCGGAGTTCAACCTGTTTCAGGTTTATGCCGACCGATTGGAGTGGCCTGACTGCGCCGTCGCCGCTTCTACAGTCCCTGGCGCATAAAGGTTTCGGTCGTCGCGGTTGCAGCAGCGTGATGAGTTTGATGAGGTTCTCCGGCCGGTGGATATCATGCAGTCATTGATCGTGACGGGTGGACTTGCAATCCTGGCGGGCAGTTTTGTCCTGGCCTGGTTTACCGGCGGCCGGCAGCGCTATCTGATGCTTTTCGCAATTGCGCTGCTAACGGTGGACGCGGCCTTCATAGGCATGTTTCTCCGTCCTTACGTGCCGGATAATATCGCCTTGCCGTTCAGCAATATGGCCTTCATCGCCGCCCAGCTCACCTTCGGGGAATCTCTGCTTCAGCGGCGCGGCAAGTCCTTCGGGCGGACTTTCATAATCGGCATGTTCGTCCTCCTCAGCGCGGTCTATGTCGTGCTCTACCTTACCTCGACGATCGAGATTCGCACCGCCGGCATCAATATCGGCCTGATCGTCATCTTCGTCGTCACCCTCAAGCATATCTGGATCCGTCGCGACGACACCATTCACGACAAGCTGATCTTCTGGACCTTCATAACCCTTGGGCTGATGCACACCATCCGCACGGCCGGCGTGTTCTTCAATCAGGATATCGCCAACCCGCAGTCGGTCTTCTGGGGCTTCCTGCAGCTCTATATCCTGCTTCTGGCGATGATCCTGACGCTCGAACTGCTGGCGTCGCATTTCGTGGAACGACTTGAGACGGCAAACACGCTGAGGGATCGCGATCACCTTACCGGTGTCCTGAACCGGGCCGGCTTCGAGCGCGCGGTGGGCGCGATCTATGCCGGCCGGACGCGGGTGATGGTGAGCCTGGTGTTGATCGACATCGACGAGTTCAAGGCGATCAATGACGCGCTCGGTCATCCGGTGGGCGATGCGGTGCTCCGGCGCGTCGGCGCGGTGTTGATCGATCAGTCGCGCGTCGGCGACATCGTCGGGCGCATTGGCGGCGACGAGTTCGCGATCCTTGCCATCGACCTCGGGGCGGAAGGGGCCGGGGCGCTCGGCGAGCGCATTCGCCGGCGGCTCGACGAAGATGCCTCAGCCGGTCAGGGCCGGCAACTCTCCGCCCGCTGCAGCGTCGGCGCTGCGACCATCAACATCGAACGCGGCTACGAGACGCTCTATGCCGCCGCGGATGAAGCGCTTTACGAGGCCAAAAGGCTGGGCCGCAACCGTGTGGTGAGCGGTGCGGCCGACAGCGGCCGGGACGCGGAGCAGGGCGTTGGACGCGTGGTGCCGTTCGTATCCGAGCGTCGGCGCACGGACATCTGACGGGCTTTCGGGCGCTTCCCAGATTTTGTCTTGCTTATTGCTTCCGAAAGCCTTAAACGGCGGCACTAAACCGGTTCGCCGGGGCATCCGTGTTACCAGTTACAGGAAGCATTCACATGGCAAAAGCAAAGTTTGAGCGG
>NZ_DEPM01000049.1:9864-10027 GCF_002358775.1 Martelella sp. UBA3392 | reverse complement strand
TGACCATGCCGAGATCCTTGCGGCGCGAGCGTGGAATGCTCTCGACGGCGCCGAGGACGGCGTCGAACAGCACGTCCTCCATCTTCTCGTCGTCATCGTCGAAACCCGGAAGGCCGATCGGCACGACATCGGGATCGCCTGAAAACTCGAACTTCGAATTCAG
>NZ_DEPM01000049.1:9195-9488 GCF_002358775.1 Martelella sp. UBA3392 | reverse complement strand
ATGCCCATTTCGTCGAAGCCGCCGATCAGCTTGCCGTCCTTGAACACGCGCCCGGCCTCGACATGGCCGATCACCTCGGCGGGACCCGGCGCAAGGCGCAGCATGTCGCCGTTCCGCACACGCGGAACCTGGGCGATGCCGCTCTGCTCGCCCAGTTCCTTCTGCGCGGTCAGGTGCTGGGCCTCGCCATGGACGGGCACGAGGATCTCAGGCCGAATCCACTCATACATCTGCTTCAGCTCGTTGCGACGGGGGTGGCCGGACACATGCACCAGCGCCTCGCCATCGGTCAG
>NZ_DEPM01000049.1:8219-8896 GCF_002358775.1 Martelella sp. UBA3392 | reverse complement strand
CACCAGCGCCTCGCCATCGGTCAGGATATGGACGCCCTGCTCCACCAGACCGTTCTTGATCTCCTGGATCGCCTTCTCGTTGCCGGGAATGGCGCGCGAGGAAAACACCACGAGATCGCCGGCGGCCAGCGCCACATTGCGCATCTCGTCGCGCGAGAGCTTGGCCAGCGCCGCGCGGCTCTCGCCCTGCGAACCGGTCAGGATCGCAACCACCTTGTCGCGCGGGATATAGCCGAATTCATCCTCGTCGACGAACGGCTTCACGCCTTCCATCAGGCCGAGATCGCGGGCGACGGCGACCGCGCGCTTCAGCGAGGAACCGAGCAGCAGCACCTGGCGGCCCGCCTCGTCCGCGGCCTTCGCGATCGAGCGGATACGGCCGATATTGGAGGAGAACGTGGTCAGAGCGACCCGGCCTTCCGCATTCTCGATGACCTTGCGCAGGCTTGCCGAGACCTCGTCCTCGGAGGGCGATACGCCATCGCGCATGGCATTGGTCGAATCGCACATCAGCGCCAGCACGCCCTCGTCGCCGATCGCGCGGAAGCGGGCCTCGTCGGTCTTGGGCCCAAGCGTCGGCGCGTGGTCGATCTTCCAGTCGCCGGTATGGACGATATTGCCGAGCGGGGTGCGGATCGCCAGCGCCATCGGCTCGGGGATGGAGTGGTTGACCGGCA
>NZ_DEPM01000049.1:322-7917 GCF_002358775.1 Martelella sp. UBA3392 | reverse complement strand
GGGATGGAGTGGTTGACCGGCACGCCCTCGACCGTGAACGGACCGACATTGATCGTGTCGCCGCCCTTGAAGATCGTCACCGGGATTTCGCGCATCCAGCTGTCATATTCGCGCTTGGCCTCCAGCAGCCCGGCGGTAAACGGTGAGGCATAGACCGGCACGTTGAGGCCCGGCCACAGCGTCGCGATCGCGCCGAAATGGTCCTCATGCGCATGGGTGATGATCATCGCCTTCAGATTGTCGCGCTGCTCACGCACGAATTCGATATCGGGCAGAACCAGGTCGACGCCGGGCAGATCCGGGCCGGGAAAGGTGACCCCGCAGTCCACCATGATCCACTCGCGCTTTTTCGCCGGTCCGTAACCGTAAAGCGCCAGGTTCATGCCGATTTCGCCAAGGCCTCCCAAGGGAAGGAAGACCAGTTCCGCGTTATTGTCCGCCATCAAGCGTTATCCAATTCAATTGTCGAAGAACACGTCGCCCGCGGCAAAGCTGCGCAGGCCGTCCTTCGTTTCCAGTTTCAGCATGCCGGCATCATCGATACCGGCGAAAATCCCCGGGACCTGCTCATGGGCAAGGTTCACGGTAATACGTTCATTGATGCCGCAGGCCGCGCTGCGCCAGCGCGCCACCGTTTCGGCAAGACCCCTGCCCCGGTCCCAGATCTGAAGTTCCTGCGCCATGGTTTCAAACAGATGCGCAAACAGCGTGGCGGGATCGGCGCCGGCGACATAATCGGAAACCCGGGCAACCGGGTAAGGCGCGTCATCCGGCCCGGTCGTCACATTGACGCCCATGCCGATCACGACGGCCAGCCTGCCGTCGGCAAGTCGCTCGGCTTCAAGCAGGATACCACAGACCTTGCGGCGGTCGATCAGGATATCGTTCGGCCATTTGATCGCGACTTCGTTGTCGTGACCGGCCATGACCCGTGAAATCGCACCGTGAACGCCGAGTGCGGCCACCAGCGGCAGTGATGCCGTCATCGCCTTGGGCGCGGGGTCGACAAGCAGAAGCGAGGCATAGAGATTGCCCCGCTCCGAAACCCAGTTGCGTCCGCGCCGTCCCCGGCCGGTTTCCTGCCGCTCAGCCGTCAGCCACAACAGGCCGGGATCACCGGCGCGCGCCCGATCCATCGCCTCGCTATTGGTGGAGCCGACGGTATCGAGCGCTTCATGACGGTAGGCGTCTACGGCAAAATCTGTTGCCGCCATCCTAGAAGAGAGCCGCCGCAGCAGCCTCCGCGGCATCGTTCAGCGCACCGCCGAACAGGAGATAGCCAATCGCGAAAAGACCGCTGATGCCGAAGACGAAGCGAAGCTCGCCGGCGACGCGGGAGAATTCGACGGTCGGCTCATCGAACCACATCACCTTGATCACCCGCAGATAGTAGAAGCAGGCGACCACGGAGGAGACGATGCCGATGATGGCGAGCGTATAGAGCTTGGCATCGATGGCGGCCAGGAACACGAAATACTTGCCGAAGAAGCCGGCAAGCGGCGGAACGCCGGCAAGCGAGAACATCAGTGCCGTGAGCACGACGGCCATCACCGGCTTGGTGGTCGACAGGCCGGCGAGATCGTCGATATTCTCGACATTGCCGCCCTCCTTCAGCCGCATCGCCATGATGATGGCGAAAACACCGAGCGTCGTGAACAGGTAGATCGCCATGTAGAGCGCGACGCCCTTGACGCCCGCCTCGCTGTCGGCGGCAAGGCCGACCAGCGCATAGCCCATATGGGTGATCGAGGAATAGGCCATCAGCCGCTTGATGTTGCGCTGGCCGATCGCGGCGAACGCGCCGAGCACCATCGAGGCGATCGCGATGAACACCACGACCTGGCGCCACTCATCGGCGGCCGGACCGAAGGCTTCGGTCAGAAGCCGGACGATGATCGCCATCGCCGCAACTTTCGGCGCGGAGGCGAAAAAGGCGGTGACCGGCGTCGGCGCGCCTTCGTAGACATCCGGCGTCCACATGTGGAACGGGACCGCCGAAATCTTGAAGGTGATGCCGGCAAGCACGAACACCATGCCGAAGATGAAGCCGAGACCGGTTTCGCCGGCCGAGATCGCAGCTGCGACCGGGCCGAAGCCGATATTGCCGGTGAAGCCATAGACCAGCGAGATGCCGTAGAGCAGCATGCCTGAGGACAGCGAGCCGAGCACGAAATATTTCAGCCCCGCCTCGGTGGAACGCAGGCTGTCGCGGTTGATGGCGGCGATCACGTAGAGCGGCAGCGACATCAGTTCGAGGCCCATATAGAAGGCGAGCATGTCATTGGCCGAAGTCATCAGCAGCATGCCGGTGGTCGACAGCAGCATCAGCACCGGAAACTCGAAACGGTCGAGATATTCCGGTTCCTCATGACCGACCGACAGGATCATCGACAGCGCCGCGCCGATCAGGGCCAAGGCCTGCATGAACAGCGTGAAGTCGTTGAACACCAGCGAGCCGCCGAAGGCCGTGCCCTCGCCCGCCCAGAACAGCGCGCCGAAGGCCGCGATCAGCAGGAACACGGCAAGACCCACGATCGTCTGGCCGCTCTTGCGGCCGGCGAACGCGCCGATCATCAGCAGGACCATCGCACCGAGCGCGAGGATCAGCTCCGGCATGATCAACTTCAGACTTGAAAGTAGGAGTTCCGATGTCATGTCCAAAAGATCCTGTCTCAGTATACCGGCAGCGCGATGTTCTTGGTCTGCTCAAGAACGGCGTCATAATGTTGAACGATCTGCGCCACCGGGCCGTGGATCGCCGCGAAGATGGGCTCCGGATAGACGCCGAAGAAGATCGTCAGGAAGATCAGCGGATACAGGACGATCTTTTCACGGGTGCTGAGATCCAGCAATGCCTTCAGGCTGTCCTTTTCCAGTGCGCCGAAGATCACCCGACGGTAGAGCCACAGCGCATAGGCCGCCGACAGGATAACGCCGGTGGCGGCGAACAGGGCAACCCAGGTGTTGACCTGGAAGACGCCAATGACCGTCAGGAACTCGCCGATGAAGCCGGATGTGCCGGGTAGACCGACATTGGCCATGGTGAAGATCATGAACGCCACCGCGAATTTCGGCATGTTGTTCACAAGCCCGCCATAGGCCGCGATCTCGCGGGTGTGCATCCGATCGTAGACGATGCCGACGCAGAAGAACAAGGCGCCGGAGACGATGCCGTGCGACAACATCAGGAAGATCGCGCCCTCGACGCCCTCGGTGGTGGCCGAGAACATGCCCATGGTGACAAAGCCCATATGGGCGACCGACGAATAGGCGATCAGCTTCTTCATGTCGGTCTGCATCAGCGCCACCAGCGAGGCATAAATGATCGCGATGATCGACAGCGCGAAAATGAACGGCGCGAAGTAATAGGACGCGTCGGGGAACATCGGCATCGAATAGCGCAGCACGCCGAACCCGCCGAGCTTAAGCAGAACGCCCGCCAGCACGCCCGAGGCGGCGGTCGGCGCTTCCACGTGCGCATCCGGCAGCCAGGTATGCACCGGCCACATCGGCATCTTCACCGCGAACGAGGCGAAGAAGCCGAGGAACAGCCAGTATTGCATGTTGACCGGGAAATCATACTCCAGCAGCACCGGCACGCTGGTCGTTCCCGTCACCCAGTACATCGCCATGATGGCCAGCAGCATGAACACCGAACCGGCGAAGGTGTAGAGGAAGAACTTCAGCGATGCATAGACCCGCCGCTCATGCCCCCAGATGCCGATGATCAGATACATCGGGATCAGGCCTGCCTCGAAGAAGATGTAGAACATCACGATATCGAGCGACACGAACACGCCGATGATCAGCGTCTCGAGGATCAGGAAGGCGATCATATAGGCCTTCACCCGATGGGTGATGGCTTCCCACGAGGCCAGGATGCAGAGCGGCATCAGCACCGTCGTCAGCAGGATGAACAGCAGCGAGATGCCGTCGATCCCGAGATGATAGGAGATGCCCGTACCGAGCCAGGGATGGTTCTCGATCATCTGGAAGTTCGGGTTCGACGGATCGAACTTCATCCACACGAACAGCGAGACGATGAAGGTGAACAGCGTCGTCAAGAGCGCGACGTTGCGGATGTTCCTGAGCCCGGTCTCGTTATCGTCGCGGGTGAAAAGGATCAGCACCACGCCGACGAGCGGCAGGAAGGTGACTGTTGAGAGAATTGGCCAGTCGCTCATTACCGAGCCCCTCCGAGCATCATCCAGGTTACAAGCGCGGCCACGCCGATCAGCATTGCAAACGCATAGTGGTAAACATATCCGGACTGCAGCTTGACGACGCGGTTGGTCACGTCGTTGACCCTTGCTGCAATCCCGTTCGGGCCGTAGCGGTCGATCACGCCGATATCGCCCTTCTGCCACAGGAAGTATCCGAGCTTCTTGGTGGGCCTTACGAACAGGAAGTCGTAAAGCTCATCGAAATACCACTTGTTGAGCAGGAAGGCGTAGAGGCGCGGAAATGCCTTCGCCAGCGCCGGCGCGGAGGACGGCTTGATCAGGTACATGTAGATCGCGACCACCGTGCCCAGCGCCATGGCGATGAACGGCGACAGCACCACCCACAACGGCACGTGGTGATGCTCGTCGAGCACCTCGTTGTGCGGGCCGGTGAACAGCGCGCCCTTCCAGAACTCGCTGTAATCATGCCCGAAGAAGTAGGGCAGGAATACATAACCGGCGAACAGTGCGCCGATCGACAGCACCACCAGCGGCAGCAGCATGACCCAGGGGCTCTCATGCACGTGATGCATGACATCGGAAGACGCGCGCGGCTTGCCGAAGAAGGTCATGAAGATCAGGCGCCAGGAATAGAAGGCGGTGAAGGCGGCGGCAATCACCAGCATCCAGAACGAGAAGTTGCCGAGCGGGCTTGCCGAGACATAGGCCGATTCGATGATCGCATCCTTGGAGAAGAAGCCGGAGGCGCCGATCGGCGTTCCGGGAATGCCGGCGCCGGTGATGGCGAGCGTGCCGATGATCATCGCCCAGAAGGTGACCGGGATATGCTTTCTCAAGCCCCCCATGTGACGCATGTCCTGCTCGCCGGAGACGGAATGGATCACCGAGCCGGCGCACAGGAACAGGAGCGCCTTGAAGAAGGCGTGGGTGAACAGATGGAACACGCCTGCGCCGAAGGCCCCTGCCCCAAGGGCTGCAAACATGTAGCCGAGCTGCGAGCAGGTGGAATAGGCGATCACGCGCTTGATGTCGTTCTGCACCAGACCGATGGTGGCGGCGAAGAAGGCGGTGATCGAACCGATCAGCGTGACGAAGGTGAGCGCCGTCGGCGACAGTTCGAACAGCGGCGACATGCGGGCGACGAGGAAAACGCCGGCCGTCACCATGGTTGCCGCGTGGATAAGGGCGGAAACCGGCGTCGGGCCTTCCATCGCGTCCGGCAGCCAGGTGTGCAGCAGGAACTGCGCGGATTTACCCATCGCGCCCATGAACAGCAGCAGGCAGACCGTGGTGACGGCGGTCGACACGTCCATGCTCATGCCGAGGAAATGCAGCACGGCGACCTTGCCCTCGGCCGTTGCCAGCGTGACCTCGCCATTGGCCAGACGCTCGGCGGCGGAGAAGATCGGGTCGAAATTGATGGTGTGCGCCAGGAAGAACAGGCCGGCAATGCCGAGCAGGAAACCGAAGTCGCCAACGCGGTTGACGATGAAGGCCTTCATCGCGGCGGCACTTGCCGACGGCTTCTTGTACCAGAAGCCGATCAGCAGATAGGAGGCAAGGCCGACGCCTTCCCAGCCGAAGAACATCTGCAGCAGATTGTCGGAGGTGACCAGCGCCAGCATGGCGAAGGTGAACAGCGACAGATAGGCGAAGAAGCGCGGGCGATGCGGATCGTCATGCATGTAGCCCACCGAATAGAGGTGGACGAGACAGGACACCGTGTTGACCACGACCAGCATCACCGCCGTCAGCGTGTCGACGCGAAGCTGCCAGAGAACGTCGATGTCGCCGGAGGTGATCCAGCGCATGACCGGCACCTGGATGACGAAATCTTCCGCATGGGTCAGGAAGCCGACGGAAATGAACACGTACCAGGACAGCACGGCCGCGACCGCCATCAGGGCGATCGTCACCCATTCGGTGGCCTTGGCGCCGATGCGGTTTCCGAAGAGGCCGGCGATGAGGAAGCCTACGAGCGGCAGGAAGACGATGAGTTTGTAGATCATCTGGAAATCAGCCCTTCATCACGTTGACGTCTTCGACCGCGATCGAGCCGCGGTTGCGATAGAACACCACCAGGATCGCCAGACCGATGGCGGCTTCGGCGGCCGCGACGGTCAGAATGAACAGCGCGAAGACCTGGCCGACCATATCGTTCAGGAACGAGGAGAACGCGACCATGTTGAGGTTGACCGAAAGCAGGATCAGCTCGATGGACATGAGGATGATGATGACGTTCTTCCGGTTCAGGAAGATGCCGAAAACGCCAATCGTGAAGAGTATGGCACTGACCGTCAGGTAGTGGGAAAGTCCGATTTCCATTGCGTTGTCCTTAGATCCCGTATCCCTGCAAATTCTCGTTCTTATATGCCCTGGCCAGGCTTGACCTTGACGGTTTCGTGCGCGCTTTCAGGCGTGCGCGCAACCTGCTTGGCAATGTTCTGGCGCTTGACGTCCGGGCGGTGCTTCAGCGTCAGCACGATCGCGCCGATCATGGCGACGAGCAGGATGAGGCCGGCCACCTGGAAGAAATAGGCGTAATGCGTATAGATCACGTCGCCGATCGCCTTCACGCTCGACGTATCCGCCGGCATCGGCATCGCGGTGTTGGCGGCGATATCGGCCGGAATGAAGGTGCCGCCGACGACCACGATCAGCTCGGCCAGAAGCACGATCCCGATCAGCGCGCCCACCGGTGCATAGTGCAGGATGCCGGACCTGAGCTCGGCGAAGTCGATGTCGAGCATCATCACCACGAACAGGAACAGCACCGCCACCGCGCCGACATAGACCACCAGCAGAAGAAGGCCGAGATATTCCGCGCCCGCCAGAATGAACAGCGCCGCCGCATTCACGAACACGACGATCAGGAACAGCACCGAATGAACGGGGTTCTTCGCCCAAATCACCATGAACGCCGACGCCACGGCGACGAACGCGAAAATATAGAAAAAAAGAGCATGGAGACCCATGATGGTGCCTTCTCTTCGTGGACGCAGCGGCTCCCGCCACTATCACATTTGCAAAAGCCCCGCCGCCGGATGCGGCAGGCCCTTCATTTCAGGTTTATCGAACCGCCGGGCGAAATCCCCCCGCCCGGCCTCTCCTTACCGGTAAGGCGCATCCATCGCGATATTCTTCGCGATCTCGCGTTCCCACCGGTCGCCATTGGCGAGCAGTCGTTCCTTGTCGTAGTACAGTTCCTCGCGCGTCTCGGTCGCGAATTCGAAGTTCGGCCCTTCGACGATGGCATCGACCGGGCAGGCTTCCTCGCAATAGCCGCAGTAGATGCACTTGGTCATGTCGATGTCGTACCGCGTCGTGCGCCGCGAGCCGTCCTCGCGCATCTCCGCCTCGATCGTGATCGCCTGCGCCGGGCAGATCGCCTCGCAGAGCTTGCAGGCGATG
>NZ_DEPM01000049.1:0-214 GCF_002358775.1 Martelella sp. UBA3392 | reverse complement strand
TAGTACAGTTCCTCGCGCGTCTCGGTGGCGAACTCGAAATTCGGCCCCTCGACGATCGCTTCCACCGGACATGCCTCCTGGCAGAAGCCGCAATAAATGCACTTCACCATGTCGATATCGTAGCGCACCGTGCGGCGGGTGCCGTCATTGCGGCGCGGGCCGGCCTCGATGGTGATCGCCTGCGCGGGACAGATCGCCTCGCACAATTTGCAGG